>JAUWRQ010000107.1 GCA_030610515.1 Candidatus Eiseniibacteriota bacterium
AACGAACGCATCCGCTCCCAGCTCCTCCGGACGGACCTGGAGCGCTGACGGGCCCGCCCTGGAAGCCGCTCAAGCGGGCTTCTCTTCACCCTTTACAGCGGGGAGGGGACATGGTAGAAAGGGCTTTAGAAGCTACTGGACGCGCCTATCGAGGGGGGCTCTTCGTGGCCCGTTCGATGTCGTACGGGATTATCCTGGTTACGCTCCTGTTCCTGTCCGTCGCCTCGCCCGCGGACTCGGCGAACAAGTACGCCGGCGAGTTCTTGACCCACGGGGTGGGAGCGCGGGCTCTGGGCATGGGTAGCGCCTTCGTCGCGGTATCCGACGACGTCACGACGGGCTACTGGAACCCCGCGGGGGCACCGGACGTGGAGGGACGCACCGTCCAGCTGATGCATGCGGAGACGTTCGGAGACGTCGTCAACTACGACACCGGAGCGTACATTCATCCGCTCGAAGGTGGCGCGGCGCTCGCGATCACGGTGATCCGCCTGGCGGTGGACGACATACCGTTCACCGATTTCTATGAGGACGAGAATAGGATCTACTACAACGAGGCGGACATAACGTGGGAGAGCGACTCTGAGATGGCGATGCTCGTGACCTACGGCCGCCGCGTGTCCGACAGGTTCCGCCTGGGCGGCAGCCTGAAACTCATCACGAAGAGCATCGCCAACTACACGTGCTACGGAGCGGGATTCGACGTCGGGGCCAAGTACAGTCTCTGGGACGGAACCACCCTGGGCGCTAACCTGCAGGACGTGACGACGACGTTCCTCTCGTGGGACACGAAGGAGCGCGAGCTGATAATGCCGACGGCGAAGATCGGGGCGGCGCAGAGGTTCGAGCTGCCGTCGATGGGCGGTGCGTTGACGCTCGCGGCCGACGCAGATTTCAGGTTTGAGAACCGGGCGCTGGCCGATGAGTATCACCTGGGCTCCGTGTCCGCCGACACTCACTACGGCGCGGAATTCGTCGACCGCGAGAGAGTGAGCGTCCGCGGCGGCCTCGCGATGGGTCAGCTGACGGCGGGCGCAGGCCTCAGCCTGGGAGGCTTCACAGTCGACTACGCGTTCGGGAAGCACGAGTACCTGGACTCGAGCCACCGCGTCTCCGCGGACTACTCGTTCTAGTGAAAAACCGAGGGCTTGTCGCCTTCGGATGAATGCGTTAGATTCAGTAGTGACGGAAGTACCGAGCGGGGTGAGGCCGATAAGCGGCGATGACCCGCGAAACCCAAGGAGAGTAGGCAGATGATGAGGCATCCGGGAAGATGGATGACCCCCCTGGTGCTTCTCGCTCTGTTCGCGAGCATCATGCTCTGGGGCGGATGCGCGAAGGATCTCATGGGAGCTGACACGACCCCCCCGACCGACAGCCAGATCACCAGCCCCGAGGACGGTGACGCCCTCAACAGCCCGGTGATCAACATCCGAGGTCGTGCCGAGGTGGGCGCCACCGTTGAGATCCTGGTGAACGGTGACCCGAAGGGCAGCAGCGTCGCCCATCCGCCGGCCCCGAGCGAGGGCGGCCTCGGACGGTTCACCGTCGAGGACGTCGAGCTCGGCGACGAGGGCCCGAAGGAGATCCGCGGAATCGTCACCGACCTCTACGGCAATCGCGCCAGCAGCGACATCGCGATCGATATCATTCTCGACATGCAGGCGCCGCCTGTTGTATTCGAGGACCTCATCGATGCGCAGTGGGATACCGTCGAGGGCGTGCCGATGTGGCAGACCGGCGTTCCGACGGTCACGCTTGTCGGGCGAACCGACACGACGGCGACCCTTGCCCGAGCCAGGTATGGAATCAACGAGTTCACGCCCGATTCGATGTACACGTTCCAGGGAGCGCCGGGAGAGCCGGACTCGGTGAGATTCTGGATTCCCATGACGAGCCCGCCACTCACGCCCGCCAATCCCGATTCGCTGGTGACGTACTACGTCGAGGCACTCGATGAGGCCGGCAACGCGTCCACTTGGCCGATACAGCTCAACTGGGCCGCAGCCGGCAAGGAGACGGTGCTAGCCTGGGATGACAGCGACTACGGGAGCATCGGCAATAGAGTGACGGGACAGGTGGGCATGGCGCTCGCCGTGCAGTTCCAGGCGCCGCCCTGGGCCAACTTCGTGACCGGGATGGAGATCTTCATCATGAACGACTTCAAGGACAACCCGGACGATCCTCAGGCCCCGACCACGGCGCCGTTCATAGCGTGGATCTGGAAGCCGACACCCCAACTCAAGCCGCCGGACCCGCCGGGCGGTCACGCAAACGACGGGTATACGCCGTTCGACTGGTACCAGGCCCCCGAGGATCAGCTCGTCCCGTTCTACTTCCCCAACGCGATCGACATCACGAACAACAACGACTTCCCGGACAGGCAGTTCCTCGCCGGTGTGCAGTACGTGATCAAGAACAATCCGTACATCGGCTTCGACATCGACGAGCCCCTCGATTCACGGAGCTTCCGCTGGAATTTCACCGAGTGGGAAACGGCCACAGCGGACTACATCATCCACGCGATCGTGTCCGACCTCCAAGCCTCGGGCGAAGGCAGGACCGCTGTCCTGAGGTCCGTCGTCACGACGCCGGCATCGCCGGGACAGTAGCACTCGGACCCAGGCGGGCCACGTGACACCGCCGGAACGCTGACGCAAGAGGGCCCCGGGATTCTCCCGGGGCCCTTTCGTTTGCCACCACTCTTCTGACGTTCCGAAGTCTCTCCGCGAACCGGACAAGGGCGATGCGTCAATCGTCCTCCGCGCGCCGCCTCGGTCCCGCGCGCTTACATGTTCCGTATCGTGATGGCATCTCCCGGATAGATCCTCGAGTTCCAACCCAGCCCGTTCCACGAGAGCACGTCCGCGGTGCGCTTCCCGTAGCGTCTCGCGATCGAGGACACAGTGTCGCCACGCGAGACGCGATGCGTGATTGTCTCGCTCGTTCCCGCGTAGCGCGTGCCGTCGAGGCCCGGCCCCACCGGGATGATGACGTGATCGCCGGCGCGAATGCGGTTCGGGTTGCGGATGCTGTTCACCTGGAGTATCGCCTTAACGCTGGTCCCGTACGCGGAGGCGATCCGCGACAGATTCTCGCCGCGCGCGATCTTGTGCCGCCGCCACGTGACGCGTTCGCTCTCCGGAACGCTCGCCAGCGCCGCCAGGCAGCGACCACCCGTGCCCGGAGGCACGTTCACGGTCACGGAGACATCAGAAGGGGGAGTGCACCAGCGGCGAAGCGCAGGATTGAGCTTCTCGATCTCGTCCTGACTGACTCCGACCGCCTCGGCAATGAACGTGATGTCAGTCGCATCGGAGACCTCGACTGTCTCCTGCTCGAGCGGAGCCTCCAGCTCGAAGTCCGTGAACCCGTAGGCCTCCGGATCGGAGCCGATCATGACGGCTGCCAGGAACTTCGGAACGAAGTTCTCCGTCTCGCGCGGCAGGTCGAGACACCAGTAGTCCACGCAGGTCGGGCGCCTGCTCTGCGCGCGCGCGACGCGGCCCTCTCCGGAATTGTATCCGGCCAGAGCGAGTTCCCAGCTTCCGAACATCTCGTAGAGGTCTCCGAGGTAAGCGCAGGCGGCTCTCGTAGCCTTGAGCGGATCGCGGCGCTCGTCGACCCACCAGTCGACTCTCAATCCGCACATCCTGGCGCGGCTCGATATGAACTGCCACATCCCCGCGGCGTGCGCCCTCGAATAGGCGTTGGGGTTCAGACCGCTCTCTATCATCGCGAGGTAGAAGAGCTCCTTGGGAAGACGTGCCTCCGCGAGCTCATGCTCGATCATCGGCCTGTAGCGCCCGCTGCGGCGAAGCCACCGGGCCATGTCTTTTCGACCCTTGCCCGTGAAGTAGTCGAGCCACTTCTCGACGCGGGAGTTCGTTACGATGTCGATGCCGGGGACGTCGCCGGCTGAGTCGATCTCCTGGTCCCGTGACGGCGCGTCGGGCGGCTCCACGGCGACCACGGAATGCCTGACGCTGCGGGCCTCGATGTCGTACCCCGGCGCGGTCTCGAGGAAATGCAGAACGCGGGAGCGCAACGATTCCCTGACGTGGCGGAGATCGTCGGTCTTCGGAGCGGGAGCATCAAGACAGGAGAGGGCGCGCTCGAGAAGGGGTATGGCTTCGTCCCAGTCGTCGCTCACGTAGTGCGAGAGGGCCTCGCGGTAGCGAGCCTCGGCGAACTCGAGGGAGTCGACGACCGCCGTGCCGGAGGAGGCGGCCACGCCAGACGGGATGCCGACGTCTCTGACACCTACGGTGGAGGCGCATCCGGCAAGGAGAGCCAGCACTGCCATCAGGATGAATACGCGTACCCAGTTCATGGTCGGGGAGAATATCCTCAAGATGACGCCCGATGCAAGCACTAAAGACATGCCCTCGCGGCCCGCAGCCGGGTGGTCACAGCTCAGGATTGACGGATTCTTGACTATCAGGTATCCTCGGTGTTGAAAGAATCGTGCCTATCGGGCTTTCATGACAGAGCAATCCATCATGCAGGGAAGAGCGACCCGTCGCAAGGCAAGGGTCTCCACCACTGAACTTCTGCAGCGTCTGATCCCGGCCGACCGCCTCGACGCCGAGAGCCGCGTAGAGTACCTTCGTCTGCTCTCGACCGACGACGAGAACGCGCGGCTGGCCGGCGCGTCTGCGCTGCTCCAGAAGCTCTGCGAGCTGGGATATCTGCGAGAGATCGCGAGCAGCGAGGCGAACGGCTCACTTCGGGTCAGCTACCGAAACCTCGCCACCCTCGACACAATAAGCCTGACGCTCCCTCGCGCGGACCCGAGACGGCACGGTCCCGAGGCCGGTGGGCTTCCCTCCGCCGCGGCCCCGGGCGACGCGGCGACTGGTCCCGTCGATGCGGGCCGAACCGCCGCGCCCGCCCGCACTCAGACGTTCCTCCCGAAGTCGATCCTCGAAGCGGTCGCCGCCTCGAGCAGACGAATCGATCTTGCGGGCGCCATGAGCTACCTCTATGATCTTCTGACCGACGTCGTGGGCTGCGACCGCTGCGCTATCTTCATGTCGACGGGGCTTTCCGGTTCGCCGGCGGGACGGCTCTCCGAGCTCGAGGAGGTCTTCCGATGGAGCGAGGCAGACATGGTCTCGCCACGCGAGCTCAAGGTCCACGTCGAGGAGACCGGGCAGATCGTCTCCATCCCGGACCTCTCCGCCGCCGGGCAGCACGCGAGCCGGATATCCAAGAACGCGACGGGGGCGCTCGTCGTGTCTCCCCTTCGAGCGGAGGCGTACGTCTATGGAGTTCTGGAGATCTGGTCGGAACGCACCCACGCCTACACCAGTGATGAGATCGGGATCATCGACTTCGTGGCCGAGTTTGCCGGCGGCCTCATCAAGAGAAGGCTCGAGGTCGAGGAGCTCATCTTCGTCGATCAGACCAGCCAGATCCACAACCGCCGCTACTTCGATGAGCAGCTCGCCCGAGAGATCGCTCGGT
>JAUWRQ010000143.1 GCA_030610515.1 Candidatus Eiseniibacteriota bacterium
GTCGACGAGCCCGAGCTCGAGCGCCTGGCTTCCCATGTACACTTTGCCCTCGGCGAGCTCGCGCAGTCGGTCGGCGCTCATCCCTCGGCTGTCCGACGCCTTCTCGATGAAGTCGTCGTAGAACCACTCCATGGCCTCCTGCGCCATCTCGAGTTCCTTCTCCGTGAGATGCCGCGTGACGGACCACTGGTCGGAGTGCTCCCCGCGCTTGATCGTCTCGTGCGTCGCGTCGATCTTGTCGTAGAGCTCGGCCAGGACCGGCTTCATCCCCATGACGCCGATGCTCCCCGTGATCGTGAGCGGCTGAACGAAGTTCTTCTCAGCGGCGACTGCGATGTAGTAGCCGCGCGATGCTGCGACGTCGGCCATCGACACGATCAGGGGCTTCGCCTTCGCGAGCTTGACCGTCTCGTTCCAGATGATGTCGGAGGCGAGGCCGCTCCCTCCTCCGCTGTCGATTCTGAGGATCACGGCCTTGACGCGCGAGTCCTTCCGCACCTTCTTGAGCGCCGCGACGAGCGTCTCCGCGCCGATCGATCGATCGCCCGACACCGGGTCGGTCCCGCCCTTGCCTTCGTGGATCGTCCCGTAGGCTCCCACGACCGCGATCGTTGGGCCGTAGGTCCAGTCGTAGGCCTTGTCCTGCCACTTCCCGACGCGGACGACGCCGATGTTGTCGGGATCGTCGGGAACCTTCTCGCCGGTGAACTCCCTCGCGGCGACCTTCGCTTCCTCGTAGAAGCCGAGGCGATCGACCAGGCCGGCCTCGAGCGCCGCCGGCGGCGTGAAGAGCCGTCCGGTGCAGAGCTCCTCGGCCTTGCTCCGAATGATCCCGCGCCCCTCGACGATCGACTCGACGATGGCCTCGTAGTTGGAGTCGACCAGCTCCTGGACCTCCACGCGCTGCTCGGCGGTCAGGGAGTCGGGGCCGAGCGAGTGGAAGGTGCTCTTGTACTTCCCGGCCGTCATGTAGTCCCACTCGATGCCGAGCTTCTCGGTGGTGCCCGTGAACCGCATGATCGTTCTGTGGGCACCGAGGCCGCCAATACCGCTCGCCGGGTTCATGACGACGAGGTCGGCGGCGGTGGCCAGGTAGTACTCCTGCGTGCTCGCGCCGTGCTCGAGATAGACGACGACCTTCTTGCCCTTGACGTCGCGCGCCCGCACGATCTCGTCGCGGATGTCCTGCGAGAGCGCCGACGGGCCACCGAAGAACCCGCGGCCGAGCCCCTTGATGCGGAACAGGATGCAGTCGATCGAGCTCTGATCCGCCGCTCGCCGGATGTCCCGGACGATCCGTTGCGCGCTCGCCTCGGGCTTGCCGAAGAGGCTCCAGCCCGGCGACGTGTCGGAGAGCGGACCGGTGATCTTGATCTCGGCCACCTGGTGCGACGGCTTGATGACGCTCCTCATACGCTGTCCCGTGAAGAGCACGTCGTAGGTCATGACGCGATCGATCGACGGCGTGAAGCTCCTGGCCGAGGCGCCGGCCCCGACGTGCGTTCCTCCGAGCCAGAGCCCGAGGCTCGTCTCTTCCTCGCGCGCTCCCTCATACCGGTACGACTTCATCGAGCCCCGGAGGATCAGTCCGTTCATGATCTCGGTCTCGAGCCCGCCGACGTACGACGCCTCGTCCCAGTCCCAGCCCCGCGGAATGCTGGCGTCCGCCATGAGCGTGAGGCGGTTCCCGAACGGACGAAGGGCAAGCCCGAACACGTAGGACATGGTCGTCGACTGGCACGAGCAGTCGGCCGGCAAGATCGGGTCGCTCAGGTAGGCCGGCTCGGAGATGTTCCTGAGCGTGGCGCCGAGCGACAGGACGCTCGACGGACGGAGCATGAGGCCCGCGTCCCACGTGCCCGACTTCTTGCGGCTTCCGAACTGCGGCCTGAACCAGCGGTAGTCGAAGCCGAGCCCCCAGCTCCGCTGCGCCCCGAAGGCGAAGCCGAGCGTGTAGGTGTCCATGGCGTTTCCGCCCATGCGAAGCCCGGAGAGGTCGGGGTCGTCGTACGGCTCCCAGAGGTACTGCCGGTCGTAGCCGAACGCGAGGCTCCCGAGCTTGACCGCGGCCGAGCCTCCCGCCGACTTCGAGCCGGCGGTCGAGTACGACACGTAGAGGCGCTGTTCGGGGTAGAGCGCGAGCCCGCCCGGGTTCAGGAAGACCGCCGTCGCGTCGTCGTTGACGGCGACCGAACTCGCTCCCCGCAACCAGGTGTTCGGGAGGATGTCCGCCTGGGCTCCTCCGGTGAAGACCGCCGCCATGATGAGCACTGCTGCGATCGTCCGCATGTGCCTCCTCCTTCTTCCCGCCGCGCTGTGCCGTGATTCGGATCGTCCGCGCACCGATCATGTTGCCGCCGCGCTGGCAGCTTGCGTGGGTGGGATTGTACCACGATGTCGCGTGATGGTCACGCGGCTCCCGGAGGTCGGGAGCCGCGTCGAGGTTGGGGGGCGTGCTGAGGTTGGGAGCCGCGCCAGCGGGCGGGGCTAGTTGACGTAGAGGCGGAAGTCCACCATCAGGTCCCTGTTGTCCTCGAACGCGCGCGCGACGTCGACGCGGAACTCGCCGAGTCCGGGCGCGTCCCAGTGGAACCCGATGCCGAGGTCGTACTTGAGCTCGTCGAACTGGTAGCCCCTGCTCGACCAGGTCTCTCCGACGTCGGCGTAGTAGATCACCTCGAACTCGTGCCAGATCCTGACGCCGTACTCGAGGCGCGTGAAGAAGACGTTCTTGCCGGAGTACTCCTTGCGCTCGTATCCCGCGAGGTTCTCGATGCCGCCGAGGTAGAAGAGCTTGTGCGACGGGAAATCGGTGCCGCTCGCGATTCCCCACTGGGACATGAGCGTGAGCGTCTGCGTGTCGGTGATGCGCCAGTAAGGCATGACGTCGAGCGTGTATTTCACGAAGTCGTAGTCGCCGCCGGTGCCCTTGCCCGAGCGCTCGAAGAACCCGCGGAGGCGCCACCCGCTGTGCGAGATCGCGTCCCTCGAGTCATACGCGAAGTTGAGGTACCAGCTGTTCATCTTCCCTTCGTACCCCCACGCGTTGATCTCGTTTCCGACCATGAGCGCCGGGTTCTCGCGCCACCTCTCGTTGTTTCGGACGAGGCTCCAGACGCTCTGCGCGGTCGTCAGAGACGTGAGGTCGTCCGTCCGGTACTCGAGACGGACGAGGAACTCGGGGTTCACGATGTGCTGGACGAAGAACGTTCCGCCCTCGCGCATGAAGTAGTCCCTGAGGTCGCGCCTCGCGGTGACCGCCCGGAGGTTGTTGTCGAGGTCGCCGATGGCTTCCTCGTCCTGACGGGACATGGCCGTCTTCTTGTAGAAGTCGACGCCGAACGAGAGGCTCTTCTGGCTGAGGAGCGGCTGTTCGAACTCGAGCTGGTAGAAACTGCCGCTCCGTGCAGAGGGCCAGCCCCAGAGCGCGACGACGCGCGGGTGGAGGCGCGTCTCCGAGCGATACCGGAGGCCGAGGTAGAAGTCGATACCGTCCACGCGGTTGTAGTAGATCCTGCCGGCCGGACCGAGGCAGCTCCCTCCGTCGAAACACCAGTTGGTGAAATCCGAGGCGTTCACCTCGAGGAAGGCTTCGGGGAAGTCGTCGGCCACCGCCGTCGTCGTGACGACGGTGATGAGTACGAGAGCGAGAAGCGTGATTCTCCGTGCGGGCATGACGATCCTCCGCGGACGGTCCGATGCGGCCTGGCCCGACGCACGTGTATACGACATCGTGAGAGGGGGGCAGGTTTCGCCTAGTCGCGATGGACGATCGTATCAGTGTACGTATCGGCCGTGCAACGGCGAAGATAGAGCGATTCGATCTCCGGCAGCGAGCTGAACACGTTCCTCGCCAGCTCCCGCGTCAGGCCCGCGAGGAGTTCGTCCTCGGAGCGCCCGTCCTCGGAGGCGAAAACGTACTCGAGGTAGAGGTTCTGTCCCTCGCCCTTCAGGCCCACGATCCGTCGAGGGCTCAACGCGCGGGCGGCGGGCTCGAGCTCCTGCAGCTTCTTCGTCAGTTCCTCTTCGATGTGGAGATCGACGATGCGGCGTGAGACGTCGGTGTAACAGATCCTGTCGAGGCCGAGCGTCGTGCACAGCGCGGCGGGTCCCTCTTCCCACACGTTCCCGCCGGCCGAATGGTAGAACGCGACGTGGTCCTCGCCGACGCCGAGGAGGTACGCGGGGGAGTTGTCGGAGATGTAGGGCGTCTGCCTCATCTCGCCCTCCCAGTCCGGCGGCATCAGCCAGACCCGGTAGAACGAGTAGTAGTGGAAGCCGTTCGGGTGGAGGAAGCGCGTCTGCGTGTCCTCGACCATGGCGTAGAGCCCGGCCTCGTCGCCCGTCCAGCCGATCGGTACGTCGGCGATCCCCGTCTCGATGACGTGCCAACCCTCGGGGAGCGCGGTCTCGAGCTTCCCGGTCAGAATCTCGAGCTCTGTCTCCGGGGGCACAGGGGGAGGAGGTGGCTGAACTGCACGCGCGCACGCCAAAGGGAGTGATAGAACGAAGGTCGCAACAAATAGGTACTTCACTCTGTTCATGTGTTTCACGTCCAAGCCTGCAGAAGAGCTTCCTCGCGCCGTCGCTCCGTCGCGCCGCTACCGATCATCGGGACTGCCCATCGTCCGCGCAGAGCTGCCCGCAACCGGCGGCGATGTCGCTGCCGCGGCTGATCCTTCTGACAACCGTCGGACAACGCGCCCTCAGAAGCGCGAGGAACCGCTCGACTGTCTTGTCCGTGGGGGGTGCGTACGCTGCCTTCTTCGTCTCATTATAACATATGATGTTGATGCTGCAAGGCAGTTTGCCCGCGAGGTCAGCCAGCATGCCGGCCATTTCGGGAGA
>JAUWRQ010000077.1 GCA_030610515.1 Candidatus Eiseniibacteriota bacterium
CGTGGAGGGTTTCGCCCGTCCGGCTCCGGAGGGTGGGAGCGTCGCCGCGTACCTGTTCGGAGCGCTCGTCGCGTTCCTCATCGTCGGGTTCTACGAGGAGCTCATGTTCCGCGGGTACGTCCTCCAGCGTCTGAACGAGCGCGCGGGCCGCGTCGTTTCGATCCTCGTGGCGTCCCTGCTCTTCGCAATCCTCCACGGCGCCAACCCCGGCGCCGACGCGTTCGGCATTTTCAACACGACCATCATCGCCGTGATACTGTCCGTGCTCTACTTCCGAACGCGCTCGCTCTGGATGCCGGTCGGGTTCCACTTCGCCTGGAACTTCTTCCTGGGATACGTCTACTCGATGCCCGTGAGCGGGCTTCCCATCCATGGCGTGCTGAACGTCGTCGAGATCGACCCGGAGTCGAGGCTGACGGGTGGCAGCTACGGTCCCGAGGCGGGCTTGGCCTGCACCATCGCGCTCGCGCTCTGGGGCGCGTGGCTCATCTGGAAGCGGACGGGACGCAAGCAGGGCAAGTGACCGGGCGGGCGGACGAGCGCACACGGGGAAACACACGAAAGAGCGGCGCCGCGAACACGCGACGCCGCTCCTCTGTTGCCGCAGGAACCAAAGGCCCGACAGAAACCACGCGCCGACCGGAACCACTAATCCACGGGAATCGCCGACGAGCGATCCCTTCCAGCCAGGCTACTCAACGATGGCGACGATCCCCTGGCAGTCCGTGCCGGAGGCCAGCGTTCTGATATCGTCCGCATCTGCTGGACTCTCGCCGCTCAGGCTGATGAGCGTGGCGTTGCCGGCCAGGATGTGCATGGCCGACTCGTCCTTGAACTGCTCGATCGCGTCGTAGCCGCAGACGCTGACCTTCTTCATCCCCGACTGGCCGCCCATCGAGGCGAGCATCGGGTTCGTGATGAACATCCTGAAGGTCGCGATCATCGGTGAGTTCGCCGCGATCACGAAGTCGATGGACGAACCGGACGGCGAGTAGTAGGTGCGCTCGACCACGAGACTCGCGAAGAACCCCAGACCGAACGCCGTCGAGTCGAGCCCCTCCGGGTCCTCTGCCGTCCAACCCGGGGGCGGCGACGGCATTTTCGCTATCAGAAGTTCGATGAGCTTCTGGTTCACTCCGACGAGCGCAGTTTGAAGCTGAGTGCTGGCCTCCTTGTAGTCCTCGCTCGTGTAGGCGCTCTGAGCCTGGGCGATGGCGTCCGTCACGTCATCCGCCGCGCAGGTTCCCACGGCCAGCACCAGGGCGATGACTGCGACTACGATCCACTTCATCGTCTCCTCCTCTCTCTCAACCGACTACGTCAGCGCACTACGGGGTCCCCACAAGAACCGTTCGCGTCCTGGGCCCGTCGAACTCGCAGAAGAAGACGCCTTGCCACGTCCCGAGCACGAGCCGTCCGCCATCCACGAGGATCGTCTCCGAGCATCCGACGAGCGTCGACTTGACGTGCCCGTCGGAGTTCCCTTCTGAATGCCGGTAGTCTCCCGACTTCGGGACGAGCGCCGAGAGTTTCGCGTCTATGTCTCGCGCGACGTCGGGGTCGGCGCTCTCGTTGATGGTCACTGCCGCCGTCGTGTGCGGCACGTAGACC
This sequence comes from Candidatus Eiseniibacteriota bacterium, assembly GCA_030610515.1. GTDB lineage: Bacteria > Joyebacterota > Joyebacteria > Joyebacterales > Joyebacteraceae > WJLY01. The sequence continues at coordinate 1,612 of JAUWRQ010000077.1, forward strand.
AAGACCGAGCCGTCCTCGACGCCCAGCCCGTCCACGGCGCTCTGGACCTCGCCGGTGATATCGATGAACTGCGTACGGGACCGCGTGCGGACCCGGAAGCTCGTCTGCACGTCTTGCATCCTAGGTATGTAGGGTGTTCAATCGGCCTCCGAAGCGTAAGGGAGGGGGATGATCATGTCAAGCGCAAGCGGGTTGTCCGAACCGCGGGAAGGTGGCAAGGTGCGGCTTACGGCCGAGGTCGAGGGCATCCACTGCGCCGCCTGCGTCAAGCGGATCGAGACGGAGCTCATGAGGGTGCCGGGCGTCGTATGGGCGTCGGTCAATGTAGCGACCGGAGCCGTATCCGTCGAGTCGAACGACGGATCGATGACGCTCGACGATGTCGCCGAGGCGGCGCTACGCGCGGGGGACTACCGTCTCGTGAAGCCCCGTGAGGCTGAGTCCGAAGGCGATGAGAGCGGTTCGCGGCGCCGCGAGGATGCGGAGCACGCACTTTCGCGGCGCCTCACCGTAGCCGCGATACTCACCGCGCTCATCTTCGTCGGCAGCATGCCCACTCTCTTTCCGTTCGTCCTGCGCGTGCCGACGTTCTCCCGGCACCTCACGCTTCTCGTCCTGACGATTCCAGTGATGTTCTGGTCTGGATGGGCCTTCTTCCGGGGGTTCTGGTCGGCGACCATTCACAGAACCGCGGACATGAACACGCTCGTCGCGGTCGGCACGTCCGCGGCATTCATCTACAGCGTGGTCGCGACGCTCTCGCCCGAGGGGTTCGCGGCGACCGGGGAGCGCGTGCACGTCTACGTCGACACGAGCGCGATGATCGTGACCCTGATCCTCCTCGGACGTTTCCTCGAATCTCACGCCAAGGGTCGCGCGTCGCAGGCGATCGAGCGACTCGCGGACCTCGCTCCGAAGACGGCGAAGGTCCTCCGGAGCGGCGCGGAGATAGAGGTCCCGGTGGCGGAACTCGTCCCCGGTGACACGGTTCTCGTCAGACCTGGCGAGAAGATCCCGGTCGACGGAATCGTCCTAAAGGGCAGCTCGGCGGTCGACGAGTCCATGGTCACCGGAGAGAGCGTCCCGGTCGACAAGAGCGAAGGGGACGAGGTCGTGGGCGCCACCCTGAACACGATGGGCAGCTTCGAGATCCGCGCGACGAGAACGGGGTCCGAGACCGTTCTCGCCCAGATCGCGCGGATGGTCGAGGAGGCCCAGGGCAGCAAGGCGCCGATACAGCGCCTGGCAGATCACGTCGCGGGTGTGTTCGTGCCCATCGTCATGGCGCTCGCCCTCATCACTCTCGTGGTCTGGCGAATCGCGGGACCCGAGCCCGCCACGACCCACGCGCTCCTGAGATTCGTCGCCGTGCTCATCGTCGCGTGCCCGTGTGCCATGGGCCTGGCGACGCCGACTGCCATCATGGTCGGCACCGGGCGCGGCGCGGAGATGGGCATCCTGGTGAAGGGCGGAGAGATCCTGGAACTCGCGCACAAGCTCGACACCGTCGTCCTCGACAAGACAGGGACTCTCACGAAAGGCGAGATGTCGGTGACGGACCTTGTCCCCACGAACGGCGTGAGCGAGGACGAGCTTCTTGGGATCGCAGCGGCGGCCGAGCTGGGCTCCGAGCATCCGGTGGCGCGCGCGGTCGTCGAAGCGGCCGTCTCGCGCGGGCTCTCCCTCATCGAGGCGACCGATTTCGAGGCGAAGCCCGGGGCGGGCGTGACCGCGCGGGTCGAAAGCGTCCGCGTCGAGGTCGGCACGTCCGAGCATCTGGGCGAACTCGGTCACGGAGCAGAGGAAGAGATCGCCGCCAGGGGACACACTCCTTTCCTGGTCGCTCGGGACGGACGCCTCATCGGGACCGTAGGCGTCGCCGATGCGCTCCGCGAGGAATCGCGAGAGGTCGTCGTGGCACTGCAGGACATGGGACTGCGCGTCGTGATGCTGACGGGCGACCGGAAGCGGATCGCCGACGCAATAGGCCGAGAGGTCGGAGTTGACGAGGTCGTGTCGGAAGTCCTCCCCGGGGACAAGGCGGCGGAAATCTCGAGACTCCAGGGTGAAGGTGCTCTCGTCGCGATGGTCGGCGACGGGATCAACGACGCGCCGGCGCTCGCCCAAGCGGACGTCGGCATCGCGATCGGGACGGGAACCGACGTTGCCATCGAAGCCTCCGACATCACGCTCATGCGCGCCGACCTGCGCGGCGTCGTCGCCGCCATCAGGCTCTCCAGACGCACCATCGGCACGATTCGGCAGAACCTCTTCTGGGCCTTCTTCTACAACACGGTGGGCATTCCGATCGCTGCCGGTGTCCTCTACCCCGCGTTCGGCATCCTCCTGCGTCCTGTCTTCGCGGCCGTCGCGATGGCGTTCTCGTCCGTCTCGGTGGTGACGAACTCACTGAGGCTCCGCGGGGCGAGGCTCTGAAAGGCGATCGCCACCCAGCTGACCGTGCGCAAGCGCATCGAGTCGTCGGGAGGCCACACCGCGCCGGCCCCGGTCCGCGTCCGTCCCGGAATCCCGTTGACTCCCCGCTCGTCCGCGCCTATACATTAGGAAGAGACGTCGCCTCGCGCAAGACACCCACGGACTTAATCAGGCTTCCCGCCGTGAAGGGAGAAAGACATGGGGATTCTTCTGTTGGTCGTAGTCGTTGCGATCGTCATCTGGCTCATCAGCGCCTACAACCGTCTCGTCGTTCTGCGCAACAGGATAGAGAACGCGTGGTCTCAGATCGACGTTCAGCTCAAGAGACGCACCGACCTCATCCCGAACCTCGTTGAGACGGTCAAGGGCTACGCGGCCCACGAGAAGGAAGTGTTCCTGAAGGTCACGGAGGCCCGCTCGGCTCTCATGAGCGCGAAGGGCGTGAAGGAGCAGGGCGACGCCAACAACATGCTGACCGGCGCGCTCAAGACCCTGTTCGCCGTCGCCGAGAACTACCCGGAGCTCAAGGCCAACCAGAACTTCATGCAGCTGCAGGAAGAGCTCTCGGGAACCGAGAGCAAGATCGCCTACGCACGGCAGTTCTACAATGACACCGTCCTCAAGTACGACAACATGCGCGAGAAGTTCCCCTCGAACATCGTCGCCAACATGTTCGGTTTCAAGGAGCGCGAGTACTTCGCAGTGGACGAGGGCGACAGGGAGCCCGTTCAGGTCAAGTTCTAGACGAGGAGAGCCCTCGCGGGCATCACCGCCGAGCGCGGCGGCGACATCCGGAGGAAAACGAGAATGGTAGTATTCAAGATCGTCCTGTCGCTTCTCTACCTCTTCGCCGGGCTGGCGCTCTTCCTGGGCAGGAAGAAACTCGTCGAGGACGGCAAGCCGCCCAACCTCATGATACCGGCGATACTCTTGATCCTCGCGGCCGTGACCACCCCGTTCCTGCGCTAGCACAGAGGGCCGGGCGGGTCAGGCTGAAGAGCCATGTGGGAACAGATAACCACCAACAGAGTGAAGTCGGCGATCCTCGTCGCGTTCTTCGTGGCGTTCGTCGTCCTTCTCGGATGGGTCTTCGGTAGGACCACCGCATGGGGCCCCGCCGCGCCCATCCTGGCGGCCGTCGTCGCCGGCGCGCTGGCGTTCGGGAGCTACTACAACAGTGACAGGATGGTCCTCGCCATCTCGCGCGCGCGTCCGGCCCCGCCGGATGAGTTTCCTTTCCTCCACAACACCGTCGAAGGCCTCGCGATCGCCGCAGGACTCCCCCAGCCCGCCGTTTACGTGATCGACGACTCGGCGCCCAACGCGTTCGCCACGGGAAGGAACCCTGAGCACGCGGCCATCGCCGTCACGACGGGCCTCCTCGACAAACTCAACCGCGTGGAGCTCGAGGGCGTCATCGGCCACGAGATGTCGCATATCGCCGACTACGACACGCTCCTCATGACGCTCACCGTGGTCATGGTGGGCACCGTCGCCCTGGTAAGCGACTGGATGTTCCGCAGCTTCCTCTGGGGAGGGCGGAGGCGGAGAAGCGTGAGCGGAGGCGGACAGGCGGGCGCAATCATGCTCCTCGTCGGGATCGTGCTGGCGATACTGTCACCTCTCATCGCCCAGCTCATCAAGCTCGCCATCTCACGCCGCCGCGAGTATCTGGCGGACGCCAACGCCGCGAGACTCACCCGCTACCCCGACGGCCTGGCGAGCGCACTCGAGAAGATCGCCCTCGACCCTGCTCCCCTGGAGGTCGCGAACAAGGCCACGGCTCACCTCTACATCGTGAACCCCCTCAAGGAACACGGTGGTGCGATGAACAACCTCTTCTCCACACATCCGCCGCCCGAGAAGAGGATCGAGATCCTCCGGGGGATGTGATGCCTCGGGAGGACGTTCGCCGATGCGAATCTGAATGAGAGAGGCCGGGCGCCCACCGACGCGATTCGGAACGTGAGAGGCGCGACGTTCGCCGACGTGAATCGCAGTGAGACGTGAAGAGGGGATGCTCGCGAACGAGCATCCCCTTTCCGTTTGCAGGAGGGACTTCCGGAACTACCTGTAGAGGCC
>JAUWRQ010000032.1 GCA_030610515.1 Candidatus Eiseniibacteriota bacterium
GAAGTAGAGGAAGAAGCGCTCGTCCATGAGGCCGAAGTCCGAGAGTGCCTCCTTTCGGACGATCATGCACGCGCCTATGACCCAGTCGACCTCCCGCGTGCGCTCGTGGTCGAAGTCGGACATCAGGTAGCTTCTGAGCGCCCGCGAGCTGCGGAAGATCCTCCCCAGGAACGTCCTCCGCAAGAGCAGTGTCCATATGGTGTAGAAGCGTCTGCAGGAATCCTGGACGGTACCGTCGTCGTTCAGGAGCTTGGCCGCCGCGATCCCGGCGTCGGGATGCTCGTCCATGAAGCGCACGAGCGTCTCGAGCGCGCCCGAAAGGACCCGTATGTCCGGGTTCAGCACGAGGGTATAGCGACCCCGGGACGCGCGAATGCCCTGGTTCACCGCCCTCGAGTAGCCGAGGTTCGTCGTGTTCTCGAAGACGGTCACCTCGGGGAATGTCTCGCGGACGAAGTCGGCGGTTCCGTCGTCCGAGGCGTTGTCAATCAGGATCGTCTCGACGCCCGGTCCGACCGTCTCCCGGATCGCGGCGAGGCAGTCCTCCAGAGGCTCGCGACTCCGGTATCCGACTATGACTATCGAGAGGTCCGGCGCGTCTGCTCGGTTCACGTTCTCTGGAAGATCCTCGCCAGTCTGAGTCGCCACACCAGCCACATCGCTTCGTGAACGATCCTTCTCGACATTTTCGACGTGCCTGAGTGCCTGTCGACGAACACTATCGGTATCTCGAGGATGGAGAAGCCCTTCCTCCAGCAGCGGAAATTGACCTCGATCTGGAACGAGTATCCGTCGGAGCGGATCGAGCCAAGGTCGAGGGCCTCGAGCACATTGCGTCTGAAGCACTTGTAGCCGCCGGTCGAATCGCGCAGGGGCAACCCCGTGATGATGTGCGTGTAGACGTTCGCGAAGTAGCTCAGGAAGAGACGCCGGAGGGGCCAGTTGACGACGTTCGCGCCGGTGATGTAGCGAGACCCCAGCACGACGTCGTGCGTCTCGGTCCTCTTCACGAGTTCGGGAATGACGTTGGGATCGTGTGAAAAATCGGCGTCCATCTGCACGATGAGATCGGCGCCCGCGTCGAGCGCGTGCCGGAACCCGTTCACGTAAGCGGAACCGAGCCCCATCTTCGACGGTCTGTGCAGCGCGTGAACGCGGGGGTCCTGCGCGGCGACCGAATCGACGTACTCCCCGGTTCCGTCGGGCGAACCGTCGTCGACCACGAGGATCTCCGTGCCCTCGACCTGTCCGAGAACCTTGGGGATCAGTTCCTCAATGTTCTGTCGCTCGTTGTACGTGGGCACGACGACCATGATCTTCACAGATTTCGTTCCCCCTGGTTCCCTGCGCGCGCGGGCAGCGCCCACAGGAGCAGGACGATGACGGCCGCCGCCAGAGTCAGCATCAGCCCCAAGCGAAGGCTCCCCGACGCGTGTTGCATGAGCACGGTGTGCTCGCCGGGCTCCAGATAGACAGACCGGAAGGCATAGTTGGCGCGGTAGATCTCAGTCTCAGTGCCGTCCACGAATGCCTTCCAGCCCGGCGGGTAGTATACCTCCGAGAACACGAGAAGACAAGGTCGCCGGATACTCGCAGCGACCTCGATCTCGTGGGGTCCAAAGGACACGAGCCGGACGGTGCTCCCTTCCACGCTCTGCACCGGGCCCGGCAGTTCGCAGACCACGTTCGCGTAGCGAGTGGGGTCGAACGCCGGGTTCTCGTACTCCGCAAGAGCCAGTTCCTCGCTCGCGTTGCGCTTGACCTCCCCGACGAGGAAGACACGGGGCAGCGTTCCCCGGAACTCATGCACGCCGGGTGCGACATTGACGAGCGCCGGGTGCTCGAGCGTCTCGGGACCCACGAGGTACTTGACGTTCATCATGGCGAGTAGCTTCAGATTCCCCAGACCCACCTGGTCGATCAGATCGTCCACGACGAGGAGCTTCGCGGGATGGTATCCGCCTATCGTCTCTATCCGATGGTACATCCACGCGTTCGATGCGAAGTCCTGCCCCAGCGGCGCTATCCGAAACGGTCTCTCCTGGCGCTGGAGGAACTGGATCGCCGTGCTCGTGGGGTAGTAAGAAGAGAGTGGCTTCATCCTCTCGGGCTTCAGGAAATGGGAGCTCACGATCGACATGTCCCAGATCACGAGTCCCAGAAGGAGCGCCGCCGTGATCCACGCGGCGAGCTTCCTCGTGCCGGCGACGAAGATGGCGACGCCCGCGGCCGCGGCGAAGGCGAGCAGGATTCCCGCGTCCCGGAACGCCATTCGGGCCGCCTGGAAGGCCACCTCCCGAACGTAGAGAGACTGCGCTCCGGCGTGCTTGGCGAGAAGCGCGCCGGACGCCGCCTGAGACAGGTTGGACCGCGCCCCCATCACGACGAGACCGACGACCCCTCCGACGGCCGCCGCACCGATCGCCCAGGGAAGCCAGCGCTTTCGGCTCTCGCCCGTCTCCCCCAACAGGCGCGTCGCCCCGTGACCCGCCAGCGCCGCAAGCCCGAACTGCGCGAGCATGAGGAAGAGCGCCGGCACCCGGAATCGGCTGAAGCCCGGGAGCGCCGAGTAGAGCGCCCTGTAGATCGGGGTGATGTATCTTCCGAACGAAAGGAAGGTGCAGACGCCCACCAGCGTCACGAGGAACCACGTGTGGCGCGAGCGCCGTGCGGCGCCGATGGCGGCCAGACACAGCACCACGTAGCCGACGTAGTGAGATATCTGCTGGAACGGCATCGGGCCCCAGTACGTTCGGTCGGCCAGCCCGAAGAGCGAAGGTACGAGGAAGGTCAGGAGTTCCTTGGGATGCATCGACCACATGACGGCCTGGTCGAACCCCATCCCTCCTGACTCCGCGACCCTCGTGGAGAACGCGGAGTACTCCCGAAGGGGCAGGAGGAGCACCGCCGCCAGGCTCGCCGCGAGGACGCCCGCCGCCAGGAGCTTGCCTGTCTTGACGGCCAGGTCGCCGCCCTTCTCACCCCCGCGCGCGCGCGTGACCACGTAGTGGACGAGAAGAACGGCGACGGCGAGCCAAGTGTAGGAGCTGACCTGAACGTGCCTGGCCAGGAACTGGAGGCCTCCGACCAGGCCGAGGATGGCCATCCAGCGGCGTTCCCCCGTCTCGAGGAGCTTCTCCGCCGCCATCAGGATTAGCGGTATGTACGCCGACGTCAGGACCTTGCCGCCGTGACCTATAGACGCGAGCCCGATCAGGTGCGGAGTCAGCATGTACGCAAGACCGCCCAGGAGAGCACCCCCGTGTCCGACCTTGCGCGAGCGGAGGAAGAAGAACATGCCGAGTCCGGCGAGGAGGTAGTGGAGGAACAGGAAAAAGAGACGGGGCAGGTCGACGCCCGGTATGAGTTCGAGGACGTACTTGATCCAGTAGCTGGGGTAGACGAAGGCACTCCAGGTCATGCTCTCGAAAAAGGGCATGCCGCCGAAGATGTATGGGTTCCAGAGCGGGAGTCCACTCTCGGAGATCCGCTCCGTGGCGTACTCCTCGAATATCGCCGCTCCGGCGAGGACATCTCCCCCGGTCAGGATCTCGCCTTCGAACACGATCTGGTTGAAGAAGACGAGTCCTACGACCACGATGGCAAGAACACAGATGAGAGTCGAGCGGGGCCCGAAGATCAACGCGGTGTCCCGCGGTCTCGCGGCCGCGCTTCTGGACGCTTCCGCCTGCCTCTTGCGGCGCCCGGCCCTTCTGGTCATGGGTCCTCCTTGAGTTCGCCGCGCGGTCCCAGGTGCTCTCGGTGGCGTGACATGACGAAGTACCCTCCGCCGAGCCTCAGAGCCCAGGCCGCCGCCGTCGCCAGCGCCGCGCCCAGGAGGCCCATCGTCATGATGAGGATCACGTCAAGCACGACGTTCACTCCGATCCCTGCCAGATTGAACCAGAGGAACTGCTTCAAGGCCGCTCTGGGCAGCCGGCCCCCGATCACGCTTGACGGAACAGAGTAGAACAGCTTGAGCACCCCCGACAAGACGAAAGGCGCCACGAGGTGCGCTCCGGCGTCGTATTTCCCGTCGAACAGAAGGTGAACGACCTGCTTCCCCAGGAGCAGATAGAGCGCCGTCACGACGACCGCCACGCAGGCGATGGCCAGATTCAGTTTCTTAAGAGGCAGTCTCTCGACGACGTTCGCCCGGGGCATCAGGACGTACGAGAACGAATAGAACAGGAAATCGAAGCCCTTCATGACGGCGAACACGGTCGCGTAGACGGCAAGCTCGGACATCGGGAGGAGCTTCCCGATGATGAGCTTGTCCATGGCGACCATGACGGACAGCGAGACCGAGATGCCAAGGAAGAAGAAGCCGTTCCGTATGACCGAGCCAGGCACGCGCGTGCTGCCGGCCGGCAGACGGCGTCCGGCGTAGAACGTGAGGAGCGTGGCCGTCGCACCGTAGGCCACGACGATCGACCAGAGCGCCCTGGAAAGCGTCAGGGAACCCAGGCATGCGAGAACGGCGAGAGCCACGGCCGTACCGATGACGGGAAGCCTGGTCCCGGTCATGGCCAGCTCGTAGCGGTGCTCGGCGCGAAGCGCGGACGTCGTCATGCTCACGGCGTTCTGCGAGACGACGAGCGTGACCGCCGAAAGCGTGGCGAGTCCCGCCAACGAGTAGAAGCGAGCGCCTATGAGGGCGACGAGAGCTCCCAGGGGCAGGACCATCAGCAGGACGTTGCGGAAGTGACGTCTGGCGTCGTAGCGGGAGGCGTCTCCCCTCGTGAGGAAGCGCACGCTCGACGTGTCTTGGCCCAGGAGAGACAGAGCGGAGAGAAGCGGCAGGGCTCCCAGGAGAAGGGAGACCACCCCGACGTCGCCCTTCGACAGCCCGCGCGCGAGCGCCGTCTGACCTACCACCTGTAGCGCGGCGGCGGCCAGCACGATGGCGAAGACCCGGCCAACTCTAGTTGACGTCGGGCCCGACAGGATGGACGACAGACCCAGACGGTCGGTGGTGCTCAACGGCCCTCCGGCGACGGGGACTCGGGCTCGCGGAGTCCGGCTATTCGATGTAACCCAGGGACTTGAGCTGCTCGCGTATCGATTCGTCCATCGGCGAGCCCGTCTCCTGCTTGCGATCCCCCAGAAGCGACTCGTACGAAGCGACCGACTCGACCGGGTGTTGCGTGAGGTGAGTGCTCTCGATGGTCTCTGCAAGAACTCGCCCGTCCATGTCGTCCGGAACGGGGATTCCCATTACGGCGAGCACCGTGGGCGCGACGTCATGGACCGAGGCGCCCTCGAAGTAGCCTGCCGATCTGAAGGCCGGACCCGAGAGGATGAGCACCGCCTTCCGCTCGTGTCTGCCGGTCAGTTGAGGGCGCTCGGCAGGCGGGTCGGTTCGAGCCTGGAAGCCGTGGTCGGACACGAGGACGACATTCACGTCGTCCCCGAGCGAGTCGAGGAGGCGCGTCAGAAGGCCGTCCTGATACTCGTAGTAGTTGGCGATGACCTCTCCGTACGCTTCGACGTCGGCCGCAGGCACACTGCCGAACGACTCCGGGTCGGCGTACTGCCAGAAGAAGTGCTCCACGAAGTCGACGCCGCGGAAGTAGATGGCGGAGAAAGCGGGTCGATAGAACGGATAGAGCCGGAATCCGATCTCTGAGTAGATGTGATCGCGCAGGTAGCCCCAGCGCAGCGGTTCGTCGACTATCCGATTCTGCTGGTAGCGCTTCTCACTGACGGGGTAGCTCTTGTAGCCGGGGTCGAACGTGAAGCTGCCGAATCTCTCGAGTCGGGCGTTCGTGGGTTCGCCAGTCAGCGACTGGAGGATCTGAGCGGGACCGCGAAGCAGCGAATGGACGCGGTCAGACACGAGGAATCCGCGCACGTCGTCGACGGGCCAGGTGACGTACCAGCCAATGACACCGACGGTCGCACCGCGAGCCGAGACGATGCTCCAGAGAGGCGCCGCCGTCCGCATCGTGGAATTGACGGGTACACCCTGGGCGTTGACGAAGCCGAGGATCCCGTGCTTCTCGGGGTCCTTCCCCGTCGCGATCGTCGTCCATATCCTGGGCGACACGAGCTCTTCGAGGGACTGCAGAGGTCCGAAGCACCCGTCCGACATGAGACGCTCGAACGCGGGTAGCCGTCCGGCACGAACCAACGGCTCAAGCTGCTCCCAGTCGCAGCCGTCCACGCCGATCAGGACGACTCGGGGCATGCCGCTTCCGTCCGTCCCGCCGGGGGTTCCGACGCCGGAGCGCGCGGAGGGGCCCGCGAGAGCCAGAACGACTGCAACGACAGCGAGCGCGAGTCCGAGGACGCGCGCCCGCGTGGACCCCAGGCCGCGCGAGAGCGAACGGACGATGCGTTCGAGGAGAAATGCCAGGAAGTAACCGACGACGAGCCCGGCGAGGAGGACCGCGGCGAGACCGAGCAGATTGAGCTGGATCGTCGTGAGCCTCCCGGCCTCCACGAACGCCTCCGACCCCTTGAGGGGAAGGAAGGTCACGGTCAAGACTGCCCAGATGAGGAGGGCGGACATGCCGTGGAAGAGCGCTCTCAGAGGAGCGGCTCGTCGTCGGCGCGCACGCCCGGCCAGGCGCATCGCAAGCGCGACGCCGCCCGCCGCGAGACTCGCCACGAAAACGACGCCCATGAGCGGAAGGACCTGTCGGGGACCCATGTCGAACGTGAACGCGCTCGTCGAGAGCCCGAGGAGGCCCAGCAGACCACCCGCCGCGAGCGCGAACCCCGCCGAGCACGCCAGGAGAGCCCGCAGTGGGCTCGTCCTGTCCAGGTCTCTCGATCTTCTTGGCCTCGTGGCTGTCATGACTGCGACAGCACCTCCTTGAGCGTGAGCATCACATCGTCAGACCCTATCCTGTCCATGCACGACGGTGAGACGTCGCACTCCCTGCGATAGCAGGGTGAACAGTCGGCATCTGACGCGAGCACTCTGCCCGACCCGTAGAAGGCGATCTCCTGAGAAACGGTCGGCCCCACGAGGACGACCGCAGGAACCTCGAGGGCGATGGCGATGTGCATCGCGAGTGTGTCGCCCGTGACGATCGCGTCCACCAGACCGACGATGCTCGCGAAGTCGAGAAGGTCGTGCGTTCCGCCGTCCAGCGCGCTGCCGCCGGTCAGGTCGATGACCTCGAGCATTCTCTCCCGATCGGCGGGTCCTCCGAGAACGACCGCACTGCCGCCCAGCTCGGAGGCGACCCGCTTCGCCAGTTCCGCGTATCCTCGGGTGGTCCACGCCTTGTTGGCGAAGACGCCGCCGGCGCCCACGTTGAGGCCCACGAGCGGCTCGGACGCGTCTAGGCCGTCGAGCCAGGCGGCGGCGCGGCGCATCGAGTCATCCGGGAGGAACAGACTGTACGGGTCTCCCTCGTAGGGAACCTCGGCGATCTCGCAGAAGATCTCGGGGTAGGTCTTCCTGTTCTCGTGGAACTTCATTTCGTTCGAAAGCCCGAGCGCGAAGTCGTAACGAGCGCCCTCATTGAGGGGCTCGATCGTTCCCCAGCGGGACATGCCGAAGCCGAGGCTCGAGCCCGCGTCGACAGACGCGACCAGAGCCGCGGCGCGCGGCTCCTTGTCAAGGCAGATCACCTCGTCGAAGCGCTGATGCGAGAGGACGAGCCACGACTCGAAGTTCATGGGGAGCGCGCGGTCGACGAACGGGTTCCCGGCCACCAGCGGAAGGGCCGCCTCGTCCGCCACCCAGGTGATGTGCGACTCGGGATGCTTTCTCTTGAGGGGCGGGAGTACGGACGTCGCGCGGAGCACGTCGCCCGCCGCGGCGAGCTTGATGACGAGTATTCGGGTGCCCATGGGCGAGTACTCCTCGCAAGCGCGGCAGGGTCCTCCGTGCACGCACGGGCGGTCACCAAGGTAGA
>JAUWRQ010000265.1 GCA_030610515.1 Candidatus Eiseniibacteriota bacterium
CGACGTACGCGATGTCGCCGGCCGGCGATTCGCGACTGGTCCCGAGCTCGTCCTCGACAGGCACCATCCGCCTGGCTCTCTTGATGTAGTTGATCGCCTCGTTGACGGCGATGCGGTAGAGCCAGCTGAAGAGCTTGTACGACGGATCGTACGTGTGGATCTTCCGGTGGACCTTGATGAAGACCGATTGCGTGATGTCAGCTGCATCGTCCGGGTCCCTTGCGATCCTGTAGGCGGCGTTGTAGACGGTCTTCTCGTAGCGCTCCACGATGGCCTCGAAGGCCTTGCCGTCGCCCCTTGCCGCCCTCAAGGCGAGCTTCTTGTCATCGTCCATATTCACTACAGCGAAGTCCCGTGGAAGTTGGGCAACAACAGCCGGTATCGGCTCAGACAGGGGTCGATTCCCTAAGAACTAGGGTCATTCAGAAATGGGGCACATCGCCCAGAGAAAAGCGCCCTCTCTCGAAGCGGGGCGCCTGCCGATCGTCTCGGGTCACTCAATCTCGAATATCGCGTCGAATCCGGCCACCCTGAAGAGGTCCGTGATGTGCTTGGAAAGCCCGGTGAGGACGAGCCCGTGGCCGGCGTCGCCGAGCCGCCTCTGGGTCTCGAGGAGCACGCCCAGACCCGCGCTCGATATGTACTCGAGTCCGGAGAAATCGACCCTGCACGACGCCTCCACCTCGGCGAAGACATCTCTCGCCCTGTCTGCCTGTGACGCATCGAGCCGTCCCGCGAGGCCGACTTCGCCTCTCTCGTCCCGCCAGATATCGAACATCGCCTACCTCAGGTTCATGGTGGCCGTGACCGTCAGCGTTCTCTCATCGTACTCGTAGGCGAGGCTGTCCGCGAGCGTTCTCGCGATGTGGACGCCGAGTCCTCCCGAGGGAGTGGCGACTCTGTTCCGCTCGATCTCCGCCATGTCGGGGCTTTCGACATCGAAGTCCTGAAGCCGCACCGTCAGACGGCCGGGGACTCGCTCGAGCAAGAGCTCTATCGAATCCGCTCCGCCCCTGTTGTGCCTCACGAGGTTCACGAAGAGCTCCTCGATGATGAGACGCGCGTCGAACGACTCCCGCTCGCGGAGTTCCGCCCCCGCGGCAAACTCCTCGACCGAGTCGAGGACGTCTCCGAGAGCATCGATCGACCGCGCGAATGTCCTCTCGTACTTCAGCTTGGTCGAACCTCCCGGCGTCCCGTGTCACAGGTCGAGGCTTCCGAGTTGGTCCACGGGGTCCCGAACCGGCTTGACACCGGCTGTTCCATATCAGCGGTACAGCGCCTTGATGCCGCCCCACGACGAGTGCTCGACTGCCGTGCTTCCTCCACCGAGCTTGAGCGAGCGGACGTACCAGCCCCGGCTCACGTCGGAGGAATCGGATCCGAACGCGAACCCGATGAGAACGTCCGAGCCCTCGTACGTGCTCAGGTTGAAGCAGTCCATGACGAATCCGTCCGACGCGCCGGTGAAGACCTCCTCGCCGTGCACGCACACCGCGGGGTACGACACGGAGTCCAGCACGTCGTCGTACCCCTCGTCGGGTCGCACGACCGTCCACGTTGCGCCCTGGTCATCGGAGACCCTCACGTTTCCGCCGTCGTAGCCGCTCTCGATGCGGTAGTAGTGGCAGAGTTCGAGGCACCAGCAGTCCGACGTGATCGAGAACGGACCGAAGTAGATGATCTCCCCGGCGAGGGACGGATACGTGGCTCCGATCGTCGTGCCGGCCAGCGAGGTGACCGGGACCCCGTCACACGAGAGAGAGGGCACCTCGGGGTCAGGTTCCCAACCCCAGACCGCCAGGCCGCCCTCGCACAGCTCCAGCTGCGCGCCACCTCCGGTGATGCCGAAGTCGATGACCTCGCACGCGCTCCCGGGCAGCGGGCAGCACGTTTCCGGCGGACCTTCCTGCCCGCCGATGTAGAGAGCGTCGAAACTCGCCTGAGCGCCGTCGTAGCCCTCATAGACAAGACAGATCGTGACGGTCTGGCCTGTCGTGTACTCGGCGAGGTCCACATCGTAGAGCTGCCACTGCCACGTCACCGCGCCGTCGTTGTCGTTCCGGTAGTCCCAGACGACGGAGCCGTCGATCGTCACCATGAAGTTGTAGTTCTGATACGGGTCGATCGCCCAGTACGTGCTCCCGTGCGCGTAGAAGAACAGGCGCTCGTCACCCGCCCGCATGGTGTGGTCGAAGCAGATATGTTCGTCCTGGGGGCCCCAGTAAGCGGCGTCGTACATGCAGGCGGCGAGATACGTCCCCTCGTACGGCGTTACGATACAGTTCTGAAGCCACGTTTCGTTGACGTTCGTCTGGACGGCCGTCCACCCCGGCGGCGGCACGCTGGTCTCGAACCCCTCGTAGACGAGACGCGGCGGGTCTCCGGCCGGCATCATGACCTCGCCGGGCGCCTTCGACGTGTCTATCGGCCTCGCGTCCGTGGTCGCAGCGATGGACAGCAGCAGAGCCGTCGTCAGTAGCAGTGCGCGCATAGAGCCTCCCGTTCATCCAACATACAGGCTCGATTCATACGTTGACGGGACTCTAGTCCCCGTCGCCCGAGTGAGTCAAGACCGCCCTCAGAACGCGCTCTTGACAGCGTCTTCCTGTAGTGGTAGCTTAGATAGTGGACTCGCGTTAGACCCCCCGCCAAGTGCCCCGACGCAGGGAGCGCTACAGGGCCCCTGCGCCAAGCATCCCATTGTATGTGTCTAGGTTCGTAGGACGTACTGGGTACCCCCCAAGGAGAAATGATCATGAGCGCGAAGTGGTTTTTCGCCCTGCTTGTGATCGTCGCGCTGAGCCTGCTCTTGATGAGCGGCCCGGCACTGTCTCGTCCGGAGATGACCCCCCGCGACGCAGACACAGGCTCGGATTGGGTTACGCAGGACGACGACGACATCCCCGACATCCCCGACGGCGACGGAGCCATCGGAGATGACGACAACTGGGACAAACCAGATGTCGATGTGAAGGGGCCGTCGAACGCCGAGGTACGTGGGGACGACGGGTGGATGGAGGGAAGCCCGGACTCGAAGCCCGAGGACGGAGGCCGCATTTCGGCGCTCGTCTGGTTGAGGCTTCTACTCCAGGCGTGGTGGTAGACGGACGGCGTGCGTGACCTGTATCCAGTTGTGAGCC
>JAUWRQ010000038.1 GCA_030610515.1 Candidatus Eiseniibacteriota bacterium
CAGCTCGCGGAGATCGAGTCGCGCGGCTACAGCGTCGTCGTGGTGATAGTGGACATGCAGGAGATCTACTCGCGCAGGATCAGGGGCGAGAACTTCGGCTAGTTCCACACATACTCCGAGACCGTCGACTTCCTGGATGACCTCCACGCCAGCTACCCCTCTATCGTCGGCGAGAAGTTCTCCATCGCGACAACGTTCGAGGGGAACGACGTCTGGGCCATCAAGATCTCGGACAACCCCGGCGTCGACGAGAGCGAGCCCGAGATCGTGTTCGACGGTCTGCACCACGCCAGGGAACCGATCAGCGTCGAGGTTCTGATGCACTACATGGAATGGCTGACCTCGAACTACGGAACGGACCCGGACGCCACGTATCTGGTCGACAACAGAGAGATCTACCTCGTCCCCATCATCAATCCAGACGGTTATATCTACAACGAGCTCATGAGCCCGAACGGCGGGGGGATGTGGAGGAAGAACCGGTACGATCACCCAAGTTCCTCGTGCTACGGCGTCGACCCGAACCGCAACTACGACACTCACTTCGGTGAGGTCGGCTCCGACCCGGGAAACCCGTGCAGCGACGTCCACTGTGGTCCGTACGCCCACTCGGAGCCTGAGATCGCGGGGTACACCAGCTTCGTCGCGGGAAGAGACTTCCGCTTCAACCTCTCGTTCCACTCGGTCGTGGGCGCCGTCCTCATCCCGTGGGGCTACACTCCGACCATCCAGACGCCCGACCACGATCTCCTGATGGAGATAGGTGGTGAGATGTCGAAGTACAACGGCTACGAGGTCGGCCAAGCGGGCGACATCCTCTGGTACAGCTGCTCCGGAACGACGACCGACTGGATGTACGAGGACATGGAGATGCTCGCCGTCTGCGTCGAGGTCGGAGGTAGCGACTTCTGGCCTCTCGAGGACGAGATCCCCGGACTCCGGGCGGAGAACCTGTGGGGCCAGATCTACGTGACTCGGATGGTGGGCCCTTATCTCTCTGTCGAGGACCTGACGTTTTCGGGCGGCGACGGCGACCAGGAGCCCGAGGCAGGCGAGACGCTCGACCTCACGCTCACCGTGAAGAACGAGGGCGTGTACGATGCCGTCAACAACGCGACCGCCACGCTCGTGACGAGCGACCCGTACATACAGCTCGTCGACGCGCAGAGCTCATTCGGGAACCTGGCCCACTGGACGAGCGCTGACAACTCGGCGGATCCGCTCTCGTTCTCGATCGCGTCATCGGTGCCGGACGCTCACACGCTCACGCTGACGATGGTCCTCGAGGGAGACGGGTTCTACGCTGAGGAAGACTTCTTGTGGCTCGTCGGTGAACCCGCCGTGCTCTTCGAGGATGACATGGAGAGCGGCGCCGGCAACTGGATTGAGAACGACGGCTACTGGGGGCTTTCGACCACGAACTTTCATTCCCCCGAGAACGCGTACACCGACAGCCCGGTGGGCACCTATGGGAACTACCGCAACACCTGGATAGAGCTGGCGAGCCCGCTCGACCTAGCGCACGCGAACCAGGCCGTTCTCTCGTTCTGGCACCGTGTCATGACGGAAGAGGACTACGACTACTGCCACGTTGAGGTCTCGCCCGACGGTGGGACCAACTGGTACCAGCTCGGAACGCGATATCACGGCAACATCACTTGGGAGCTACAGGAACTCGACATCCCCGGCGAGTATTGCACCTCGGACTTCAAGGTGCGCTACAGGCTCACGACCGACACGTACGTCGTGGACGACGGGTGGTACGTGGACGACGTGCAGATCCTCGGTCCGGCGGCCGGCAACGTTGCCCCGACGGCGCCCACGCTGTCGAGCCCGCCCGAGGGTGGAACGGTTCAGACCCCGACGCCGGAACTCGTCGTCACGAACTCGTATGACCCGGATGGAGGAGACGTCCTTACGTACGCCTTCATCGTCTACACCGACGAATTCAGGACGATCGAGGCGGCGTCCGTTTCCGGAGTCGCGGAGGGAAGCGGGACTACTTCGTGGATGGTCAGCAGCTCGCTCTCCGCAGGCGACCACTGGTGGACGGCGTACGCGGACGACGGCACCGAGCGCGGCCCGCTCATGGAAACAGGCTCCTTCTTGGTCGATTCGAGCGCCGTCGACAACGGATTCGCCCGGCTGGCGCTCCACCCCGCGCACCCGAATCCGTTCTGCGGGGAGACCGAGCTCTCGTTCACGCTCCCATCCCGCCAGGACGTCAGGCTCAACGTCTACAGTGTAGACGGCCGGCTCGTTCGCAGGCTCGTATCAGGCACGGCCGAAGCGGGTGCCAACAGCGTCGTGTGGGACGGCCGCGATGACGCCGGGTTCACGGTCGGAAGCGGGCTCTACTTCGTCAGACTCGAGGCAGACTCAGGAAGGCGGTACGCCAAGCTCATTCTGCTCCGCTAGACTCGCGTAGGCAATCTGTGCATTCACGGGGCCGGCCTTTCTGGGCCGGCCCTTTCTCTTTCTCCCGCCGCATTCCGGGCTGGAGCTCTCCTGGAACGCAGCTTGCACTGGGGGCCATCTGGAGAGGAACGCCGCGGCAAGGTCGCGGCGCAGCTCCGGGCCGGTGTCCGCGCGATACACGCAGGAGAGCAAGAGACCGAGCCCGGCCATCGGAGCTGCCGCACGTCCGCACGGGCGTGTGAGACGGCTCATCCAGGCAGCTTGAGGGAGGTGTGACACCATGACACGCAAGTGGGCGGTCGCCGCGCTCGCACTCATGGCTCTTGCCTTGGTCTCGTGCTCGACCACGACGGGGCCGAGCGGGCCGGACGTCGAAGGTCCTCCCATCGCGACACGGACAATCACAGGGATCGTGGTTCTGCCGGAGGGCGTCGTGCTTGAACCCTCCGAGCTTTCGATCATATCGTTCGCCGGCAGGGGAGAGGTGTCCGAGGACGGGACCTTCTCGCTCGTCATCCCGGACACCGAGCTGCCGCAGGTAGTGCTGGCCATGGCCCACGGCCCATCTCCCGCGCTTCTGGGATACGTGACCGCCGACGACACTGAGATCGTCGTAGACGCGTCCTCCACGGCGCTGGCGCTCGTTCTTCTCAATCCCTTCACGACGATGCTCTCCGCGGGCGACCGTGCGACGATCGTCACGATGGTGGAATCCAAGGACTGGTGGCCGGAGCTCGTGGAGTGGGTCGAGACCGTCGTGGGGCGCTCCGGGTCGGGCAGACTCGATGAACGGCTCGAGCCGGCCTTGCTGCAGCTCGCCGCCCAGCTCACGATCGATGCTCTCGACGACTGGCCGGGCGGGGGACTGTCCGCCGCCGGTCCCTGGTTCGAGGACGCTCCAGGTGAGGGCGTGGTCGCCGTCAACCCCGAGCCGGTCTACTGTGTGGCTACGTTCCGGAGCGCCTCGGGAGACTCCTTCGCCGTCATGCTCGACTCCGATCGAAGCGACGTGAGGGTCCGCCCATCGTGGCCTCCGTTCGTGGACGCGACCAGCAGGACGCGGACCGACGTCGATCTTGGCGATGGCATCTTCACGGTGACCTTCACGCGCGGCGACTTCACCACGCTCGAGGCCGGGTCCGCCAACGGACTCGCGAGCTTGTGGAACGCGAGCAGGTCGGTGACCGAGCTACTTGCTCTCGCGACGGGAGTTACCGAGAGTCCGAGTCCGTCCACTCTAGAACTCACCGGCGCCGACTGTTCAGAGCTGGCAGGGAGGGTCCGCGCGTCCGACACCGTCGGGTTCGTGCGGGCGCTCCTCACACTCGTCGCCGAAGGGGCGGACGAGGTCTCCGAGTGGTTCTGGGAGGAGCAGGATCTCAACGCGGCGGAATACGTGGCGACCGTGTGCCCCCTTCTCTCCGGCATCGTATTCTCGACGCACGTGCTCGCGCCCGAGGAGACGCGCATTCCCATGTACTGGTATCTGGCGGAGGGGGTTTCTCTTCCGTCGCAGTCGCTCATCCAGGAGGGTGGTGCGCTGACCGAGTTGGGCGTGCACTCTCCTCCGAGGGCGGAGTTCACGGTTTCGCCTGACGGCGCGCAGCCGGGCGCGCTCCTGGTGTTCGATGCATCACCCACTGTGGATCCGGACGACCCCGAAACCGATCTAGAGATCAGGTGGGATTGGGAGAACGACGGCGGCTGGGACACGCCGTGGAGCACCGTCAAGGTCGTCGGCCACGGGTTCGCGACCGTCGGACCCCACGAAGTTGCGATGCAGGTGAGGGACCGCGGCGGATTGGTCGACCTCGTGGTTCACACGGTGAACATCGGTGGGAGTGCGGAGAACGCAACACACGTCGTGATCTTCCGTGACGCCGTGCCGTGGGGCAACGAGATTCCGGCGGTCCTGGACCAGATGCTCGAGGTCATGGGATTCGAGGAGGGGCAGGGTCCAGGCGAGTACGAGGTGGCCTGTGGTGCCGAGATGGATACGCTTCCCCTTGTTCCGGGTGTCGACCTCGTGATCATCCAGAGTGACCAGCCGCAGGGGTTCTACGATTCGTACGCCTCGAACCAGGTGAAGCTCCTCCAATTCGTGTCGGACGGGGGGACGATCTTTTGGGAGGCGTGCGATCAGGGCTGGAACGGCGGCTCGATAGCGCGCGCGGACATCGTCCTTCCGGGCTCCGTCGATCTGACTCCATACGAGACTTGGTACAACCACGTCGCCATGCCCGGCTCCCCCATCGTGGCCGGGCTGCCGTCTTTCCTGTACGGGCAGTACGCGAGCCACTCTGGAATCGACGATCTTCCGGACGGCGCCGTGACCTACGTTACCGACGACCGGGGTTCCGCCACGCTCATTGAGTTCAGCTACGGGAGCGGTTGGGTCATCATGACGACGCAGCCGCTCGAATGGAACTTCTACCACAACTGGACAAGCGGAGCCGTGATGCCGCACGTCGTGAGTTACGTATTGGGCGTCCCGCTGGTTCACGACTTCGGGGATATCGTGAAGCCGGACCAGAGAGGGAAGCCTCACATGGAAGATGGGGCGGGTAAACTGACCAGCGGGATTCACTAGCCTGGACGGCGATTCCTCTCCTTTGGCGCGCCGCGTGGTATCCCCTGTGTCGGCCCGCCCCGACAACTCCAGGGCATGACGCTTCATGTTCACGGCGCCCCCGGCGGGGATCCTTCCGGTCAGGGGGCGCGCCTCTGTCCGCGCCGATCGGCGGGTCGCGAACCGGCCTCCGCTGACTGCGTGCCGGCTCCAACGCTCCGATGAGCAAGCCTCAGGCACCCTTGTCCCCCGCGTCCGGCACGGCCCGTGAGGGCGTGAGAGCGCCTGTCGGCGGGCGTCATCGGAAACCGCTTGCACTTCCACTCCGGCTCGGTTAATATCGAATCGGTCGTCAGTCAGTAGAGCGTCGTGACGGCCACCATGGGTTCTCAGAGGCTCAGGCGCGTCGGCTCACTGAAGGCCGAGGCGACCGTCCACCCCTGCGGGTCACGGCCCGCCGTCCCATCGGGCGCCCTGCTCGCAGGCATCGCCCGCAACAAGGTGCCTGCGCAGATCCACGCCGGGCGCGGAAAGAGAGTTCGCTGATGGCAAGGAAGCGTGTCGGAAACAAGAGGGAGAGGATCATCTCTGCGGCGGCCAAGTTCTTCGGCGAAAGGGGATACCACAACACGACGACGGCCAAGATCGCGGAAGCCGCCGGTGTCGCGGCCGGTACGATCTACATCTACTTCCGGAGCAAGGAAGAACTCCTGGTCGCCGTGTTCGAGGAATTCCTCGGCGTTCACATGGACCGACTGCGCGAGGGGATTGCCCGCGAGCCCGATCCTGAGGCGAAGATGCGCAGGCTCATCTCGCTGGGGCTCGAGCTCATGGAGGAGAATCCCCACAGCGCGAGAATCTTCCTCTCGCAGCTTCGCCAGAGCACCGAGATGATCAAGATGGTCACGAAGAGAAGCAGCCGGGCATACAAAGACATCATCGAAGAGGTGCTCGAGGAAGGCATGCGGTGTGGCGTGTGTCGCAAGCTGAACGTGCGCGCGGCGGCGAGCATGCTGTTCGGTGCGTTCCAGAGCACCGTTCTGGACTGGGTCGCCGATGACAGCTCCTATCCGCTCGCCTCCCAGGCGGAGGAACTCACCGAGTTCATTCTTATCGGACTGGGGTGCCGTTCAGAAGAGGCCAGCAGACAGCAGGCCGTGTAGCGGTGGGGTTGGGGGAGGCGCCCGCGATCAGCGTGGAGGGCTACCCGGCCGAGACGGACGCACGGCGTGGCGAGAGGAACGCCCTGCGAGTGAAGACGCGGCCCTGCCCGGGGCCGCGTTCTCATTCTCTGGGGCCGCACTACTGAAGACAGGTTCGACTCTGGGCCGCACTACGAAGACAGGTCCGAACGTACCTCGAGGTACGAGGCGATGTCGCGTTTGGTGACGACGCCGACGAGCCTCCCGTCCTCTATCACGGGCAGCTTGCCGAGCCCCGAGGCGGCCATCTTCTGCATGGCCGTAGGCAGCGTGTCGCGCAGGGAGAGTGTGATGACGTCCGTGAGCGGGTGCATGGCCTGCGCCACGCTCGTGGTTCGCCACGCGCCCTGCGGCACGCGCTTCACCAGGCGGACCGAGATGACGCCAAGCGGAATGTCCCCGTCGACGACCGGGTAGGCGGTGTAGTGGTGACGCAGGAGGTAGATCTCGATGAGCTCTGACAGGGTGATGTCCGGCGGCACGGATACCACGTCGGTCACCATGACGCTGGTCACGCCGATGCCTGCAAGGGCCTCGCGCACAAGGACCTGCCTGTAGCTCCTGTCGGCCGCGTGCCTCAGGAAGAGCGCAATGAAGACGAACCACAGCCCCGGCAGGACGTACGCTCTGGAGAGCACACCGACGATGCCCGCCAGGATCAGGAGCCCCGCTATCACCTTCCCGACGGTGCTGGCGAGAAAGGTGGCGCGACGGAGGCTGCCCGTGATCTTCCACACGATTGCGCGGAGGATCCGCCCGCCGTCCAGCGGAAGCCCCGGCAGCAGGTTGAAGCCCAGGAGGAACGAGTTGGCGAGCGCGAGGTAGAGGATGGCCAGTTGGAGGCCTGGGCGGCTGGATTCGTCGCCCATCGCCACGTACGCGATCCAGAAGCCCGCTGCCAGCGCGGCGCTCATCACGGGGCCTGCGAGCGCGACGCGGAGTTCCGTTCCCGGATCCGACGGCTCCCTGGATATCTCCGCGATGCCGCCGAAGAGGAACAACGTTATCTTTCGTACGGGGATCCCCGACAGCACAGCTACCACGCTGTGTGAGAGCTCGTGCACGAGCACGGAAGCGAAGAAGAAGAGGGCCGTGGGCACACCGAGCAGAATGTAGTGGACGGGGGCACGGTCGGGGAGTGTCGTCGGGAACCAGCCGATGGTGAGCGTCGTGGCGATGAGGGCGACTATGAGGAACCACGTGTAGTCGGCGACGACACGGATGCCGAAGACCGAGAAGAGGGGGATGCCTCGACCTTGTCGCAGGAGCGCTGTGCCGCGGGCGCGGAATGCGTTCGCCATGGCAGAACACTATAGCTTCGGGTCGTTGAAGGGTCAAGGAAGCCGCACGAGACAATGAGAGGCTCCCGGACGCGACTGTGGTGCGAGCTGCCCGCGCGGACGCGATCAGGGCTGTGAGCATGGCCCGGGACCGTTCTGGTGCTGTCCTACTTTGATCCTTTCCCC
>JAUWRQ010000022.1 GCA_030610515.1 Candidatus Eiseniibacteriota bacterium
AGCGCGCCGAAGGCCACGCCACCGCCCGCGGCGCTCACGAGCGCGTGCGGGACCGGCACGCCATCGCACAGCACGCTTCCCGAGACAGAGCACGCGCCGTCCGCAACGCGGAGCGCGAGCCCGGAAAGCACCTGCCCGGGCGCGGCGGCGACGCGCGTAGGTTCGGGCGAGAGGTATCCGGGCTTCACGACACTCAGGTCGTGCACTCCACGCGGAAGCTCCAGGGCGAACACCCCGTCCGCCGAGGTGACGGCCTCCGATGTTCCGTTCGTCACGACGGCGGAAGGCACCGGTCCGACGCCGTCGGTCACCCGCCCGGCCACCGTGCACTCGAGGGGGACGACCGCAAGCTCGACTCCCGTGAAGGCATCCGCTACGGTGACGCCAACGATCCGGCCCTCGGATGGAGCGTATCCGTCCGCGAACGCGCGAACGCTGTACTCGCCCGCGCTCGGGAGAAGAACAAACTCTCCGTGGCCATTCGTCGTCGCCGTCACAACGGGGCCCGTCCGGGGAACGGCCACGACCCGCGCTCCCGCTACTGCGTTGACCCCGTCGGTCACCCTGCCTGACACGGAGGCCGCGATCGGAGAGAGAGCGATCGGTGGGTCCAGCGACACGGCTCCTCCGGCGGGGACTTCGACCTCTCTCTCGGCGCTCTCCTGGAAACCGCTCTTCACGGCGCAGACCGACCACCTGCCCGGAGCAAGCTCGAGGGCGAAGGCGCCGCATCCGTTCGTCGTGACGCTCTCGCTGCCGGTCTCGTTCTCCGCGTGGACGGTCGCCGCCGCGAGCGGGTTGCCCGACGAATTCACGACGGTCCCCGACACGATGCCCGGGACGCCAATCAGCCGAAGCGGGGAGGAGGTGTCGTGATAGTCTCCGGCGGAGACGACGGCGATCTCGGGGGCGGACGTCTCGTAGCCCTGCTTGCGGGCGACCATCGTCCACTCTCCGGGCGTCACCGTCAGCACGAAGTTCCCGTCCACGTTGCTCTGCGAAGCGACCGCGTCCGTTCCGCACGTGGCCTCGACGGTCGCGTCGAACACGGGGCGTCCGAGTTCGTCCTCGACCGTTCCTCTTATGCGAGCGGGGGCCCTCCGAAGTTCCATCCTGACCGTCGTCGTCTGATTCTCCGAGATGGTCGTCTGCTCAAGAGTGTCGACGTGTCCCGCCTTCGTAGCGCGGAACGTGTACCGCCCGGGGATGAGGTCCTTGTTGGAAACGCCGCCTCCGTTCGTGATGACCGGAACGACCTCGACCCCGCCCTGCGAGAATTCGATCTCCACGAACACCCACGGAAGTGGTTCACCTGCCTCGTTCGTCGTGACGATCCTCGCCTCGCCCGTCTCCGTCTCGTAGTCGAGGCGTCTGGACGACGAGCACGCGCCCCTTCCCTCGTGGTCGAGCGCGACGACGCGCCAGAAGTACTCGCCGCGCGGGAGGAAGCTGCCGAAAGCGACGTCCGCGTCGGACTCCGTCGTAGCTCCGTCCCAGACGGGATAGCTTGCTTCTCCACCTGTCCAGTCGCGTTTCTCGTGGATGTAGAGGTGGTATCCCGTGGCGTCCGGGACGTCGGTCCAGTCGAAGCGTACTGTCTCCTCCGCTATGGCCACGGCGTCCGGGGGAGACACGAGCGTGGGCGCGCCGACGTCGGCGCTGACGTTGCAGGTGAAGCCCGCGAGCCCCGCGCCGGCCGTCGATGTCAGAAGCGGGTGATTCCCGTAGTTGTTGAAGACGAGCCAGTTGTATGTGAACCCCTGCATGAGAGGTGGACTCACTCCGTTCGAAACGACGAAGTGCTCAGAGGGGTCGACGCTCCCGTATTGGATTGACGTGCCGCTGGTGATGGCCTGCCAAATGAGCCTCGCTCCCGTGAGGACGACCTCACCCCCCTGTTGCGATATCTCTACCTCGCTGTCGGACACGACCACGTGATAGTACGGCACGCCGTCGACGGGGTCCCACCTCAGAAGCGTCGTCGTCTCGTCGACCGACGAGCCGTTCGGCGGTGTCGTCGGTTCAGGAAAGACCGGCGACTCGACGACCAGCTGGAACTCCTCCGAGTCCCCCTCCGTCCCCACGGCGCGCACGACGCAGAAGTGTATGCCGGACGGCATCGATTCGTCAGCCGGGACGAAGGTGAGTTCGCGAACCGCTTCGGTCACGGTGCGGAACACGTAGACGCCGGGAGCCGGACCGTACGCGATGTAGCAGCGGATGTCCTCCTCCCAGGTCACGGTGACCCAGTCGTCCAGGGACACGAGTTCCTGCGGGTAGTCGAGGAGCGTGACGGCGGCGGACGCGCACGCGACCGACAGGAGCAGCGCGGCGACGACCACGATGGGTACCGCGGTCGTCACGGCCACTGCGTTTCGCGGTGTGTTCCGGCTGCTCTCGTTGGTGTGCGTCTGTCGTCTCAACGGTGCTTCCTCGCCTCGATGGTGTTTTGTCACCTCTCCCGCCGTCGCTTCCGCGGGATCGCCGCTAGAACTCGTACAGGAAAGAGACCTTCGCGACCTGCATCGGAAGCGCGAGGATGAGCAGGTCGACGCTCGTGTGCTCGCCGATCTCGAATCCCATTCCGAGATTGGCGAGCGGTATCAGCACGCCGTCGTCGCCGTCCTTCGGGGCGGATTCGCCGACGAGCCTTCCCTGGATCACGCCCCCTCCAAGCCACAGGCCTCCGAAGCCGACCTCGAGTCCGAGACCGCTTCCGAGTCTTACCCCCTCAGAGTGATCCTGGTACTCGTAGCCGAGGGTGCCCGAGTACATGCGGTACTCGAGCGTCGAGAGCATCGGGCCGATCCTGAACGAGGCGGCCGTGCCCGCGTACGAGGGAAGCAGGAGCCCCAGGGGATCGTTCTCCACGGTGACCTCGGTCTCCGTGAGCGTCGGCTGCGACGCCGACATCTCCGAGAGGTCCAGCCCCCCTTCCGTGACGGCCGCGGGCATGCTCTCGACCGCGATGAGCTCACCCGACAGAGAGAGCTCCGGGACGTGTGTGTAGAGCACGTCTATCGTCAACCAGCCTGCGCCACGATAGCTCGCACCGACGCTCCACCCGTAGCCGTCGCCTTCGAACGCCCCGTCGATCGATCCTCCGAGGTCGTTCTCCCAGAGGTCGTCCGGGTCGTTGAAGGAGTACTCCTGTCCGCCGTAGTTCACAATGCCGTCGCACCGGAGGGTGCCGCCGACCCTGGCTGACGCGTGGTAGCGACTGACGGACACGCCCACGCCGAGATCGCGCGTGACTTCCATCCCCCCGGCCACCGTCGTGCGGTCGATCCTGAACGCGAGATCGCAAGCGGCGTCGGCGAACCCGCGCATCTCGATGTCCACGTCTCCCTCGCCGTCGCTCTTGACCCCACCGGCGAACGCCTCGATCCCGTTCTCCAGCAAAGAGAGCTGGAGGGAGAGCGGCTCCTCCACGGAAACTCCCGCCACGGCCGAGCCCAGGCGGAGCGCGAACACGCCTGAGACGATCCCGGCCTGCTGTCCCGCCAGGGCTTCGAGCTCAGGGTAGGTCGGGCGGAGGTTGATCGCCGCGACGTCCTCGAGGGTGTCGTCGACCATCGATCGGGCGCGGCCTTCGAGGTTCGCGATGTCCGAAACCGAAGCGCCGATGGGGGGGAGCGCGTCTATCAGAAGGCCGCCGGATTCGAGGAAGGCGAGCCCGGAGGGATTGCCGGCCACGGAGCCGATGCCTGCACGGAGCGTACTCAGAGGGCTTCCCAGACCGTCAGGCCGAGAGCCCGCGCCGTAGAGGAACCCCAGCGAGAGCCGGACGTCGGCGCTCAGGCTCCCGCCATCGAAGTATTCGATGGTTCCTCCGTCATCTGCGGCACAGGGCGCAGTGCAGGAGGCCATGAGGATTGCGGAAGCAAGTGCTCGCGACAGGACCCTGGCCCGCATGTCTTCGGTCCCCCGTTTAACTGCTTGCAGCACAAGCACATGTGCCGCAGTGCCTGCGGTCGTGCTGAGTTGCCTAGGCTACGGAAGATTGATGTGCAATAGACGTGCCACGTGGATTGACAGTGTCCGAGCGCTACTGCTAGGCTCTCGCAACCTCCCGGCGGCCGGAACGTCCGGACAGGCTGGGGTTTAGAGGCCCGCGCGGCAGGGGCCACGAGCCGTGAGGGGGGTCCGCAGGACGCGTCATCGGCAGGAGGCACGACGGGTGGCGAACGGATGCGGGGAGCGTGGAGAACGGGCGGCGAGCGCACCTCCCGGGCGAGGCGCCGGCGAGCAGGGGGCAAGTTCATGAGCGTGGAGAGACGATCCGACGAGTCCTACCGGTCACTTGCTCGCGGCTTCGCGAGCATCGGGGTCGGTACCCTCGTCTCGCGCGTTTCGGGATTCGCGAGGGAGGTCGTCACGGCGGCTTTCTTCGGCGCCGGGGCTGAGGTGGACATCTTCGTCGCCGCCTTCACGATCCCGAATCTCCTGTGCCGCGTGCTGAGTGAGAGCGCGGTCGAATCCGGGTTCATGCCGCTCTTCAAGGGAAAACACGCGGCGGGGGAGAAGGCGCGCGCCTGGAGGCTCGCCGGCCGGACCGCCAATTGGCTCGCCCTGTCGCTCGTGGTCGTGGTCGTGGCCGGGGTCGTCGCGGCGCCGCTTCTGGTGAGCATCGTCGCCCACGGCTTCGGAGAAGAAGCGGCAGAGGCGACCGTACGGATGACGCGGCTCATGTTTCCCTTCGGAGTCGCCATCGGGCTCGCCGCGCTCATGGGCGCGATCCTTCTGGCGTTCGGCCGATACCGCGTCTACAGCTTGGCGCCGGTGCTTCTGAACGTCGGCATCGTGGGTTCGGTCCTCGCCCTCACCGGGCGGCTCGGATACGTGAGCCTCGGGGTCGGCGTACTCGTCGGCGGCGCCCTTCAGTTTCTCGTGCAGGTGCCGTTCGTGCGTGCTCTCGCCGGGAGAGACGGCGAGCGGCTCTTCCGGCCGGAGCTCGCGCCCTCCGACCCGGACGTGCGGCGGGTCGCGGGCCTCACCGCGCCCGTCGTCGTAGCATCAATCGTCCAGCGCGCCGGCGTCGTCGTCGATCGGACGATAGCCTCGTTTCTGGTGCCTGGCAGCATCTCGTCGCTCTACTACTCGTTCCGCCTTGTCCATCTACCGTACGCCATTCTCGCGCTGGCCGCGGGCCGTTCGGCGGCCCCGGTGCTCGCCGAGCGGCACGCGCTCGGAGACCACGAGGGGTTTTCGCGTGCGCTCGTGACGGGTATCAGGATGAATGTAGCGTTCCTGGCGCCCGTGGTCGTTCTCGCCGTCGCCCTCGCGCGCCCGATCGTCGGGCTCGTCTACCAGCGCGGCGCGTTCGACGAGACGGATCTCGCCATGACGTCGTCGGCCTTCGCGCTCTACGCCGTTGGTCTCGTGGGGATGGGACTCGTCTTTCTCTTCGTCCGGGCGTTCGCGGCGCGGCTCGACACGAAGACGCCGGTCAAGATCTCGATCCTTGCCTTCTTCCTGAACGCGGGGCTGAACCTCCTGCTCGTCCGCACGCCGCTCCGGCACGCCGGGCTTGCGCTCGCGAGCTCGCTCGCGTTCGGGACTCACGCGGTCTTCCTCTACGTGTTGCTGAACCGGGACCTGGCCCGACACGGGGCCGCGATCGGCGCGAGGGAGCTCTTGTCGGTTGCGTGGCGCGTGACCGTCGCGTGCGCCGCTCTGGCTGCCGTGCTCCTCCCGGTCGACGCGTGGCTTGGCATGCGACTTGCTGATCCTCTCGCAGTGGGTAGGACACTGCGTATCGTGCTCGCCGGCGGCGCCGGCGGTGCGGCGTATCTCTTTGTCTCGAGATTGCTGGGCATCCGCGAAGTGACGGGCTTCTTCGCGCGAGGAAGAGCCCGGCGGGGTCCGTAGGGGGAAGCAAGTGCGCCTCAGGGTAATCGTAGCCGAGCGCATTTCCGAAGAGGGGATGTCGACGCTGGGTGCGTCGCTCGACGTCACCGAGGCGTTCGACGTCGATCGTGACGGACTCCTGTCCGCCATCGCAGGCTACGACGCGCTCGTCGTGCGAAGCCTGACCAACGTGGATCGTGAGCTCATTGAGCGCGGAAAGAAGCTGCGGGTCGTCGGGCGCGCGGGTGTCGGCGTCGACAACATCGACGTCTCGTTCGCCACCTCCCGCGGCGTCATGATCGTGAACGCGCCGGAGTCGAACGTCGTGTCGGCCGCCGAGCACACGATGGCCTTCATGCTCGCCCTCGCGCGCAACCTGCCCGCGGCGGACAGGGAGCTCAGAGCCGGAACGTGGCCCGAGGCCAAGCCGCACGGCGTGGAGCTCCTGGGCAAGACGATCGGGATTGTGGGACTCGGCCGCGTCGGGTCGGCCGTCGCCGTGCGCGCAGCGGCCTTCGGAATGGGCGTCGTCGCGTACGACCCATACGTTTCTGACGAGCGCTTCCGCACGTTCGGCGCGGAGAAGCTCGACTCGCTCGACGAACTGATGCGCCGGTCCGACTACGTGAGCCTCCACACTCCCAAGACGGACGAGACTTACGGGATGATCGGCGAGCGCGAGATGTCGCTCGCCCGGGATGGCGTGCGCATCATCAACTGCGCGCGCGGCGGAATCTTGAACGAAAACGCGCTCGTCACGGCGCTCGAAAGCGGGAAGGTCGCTGCGGCGGGTATCGACGTCTTCGACAGTGAACCCGTTGCGGATCACCCGTTCTTCCGGTTCGAACAGGTTCTCGTGACGCCTCACCTCGGCGGTTCGACTGAGGAAGCGCAGGCCAGGGTCGGCTCGACCGTGGCGGAGCAGGTGATCGAAGCGCTCTCGGGCAGGCTTCCGCGCTACGCGCTGAACGTGCCTCTGACCGACGTCGAGACGCTCTCCCACGTCGAGCCGTTCATGCCGCTGACCGAGGCACTCGGGAGCGCCTTCACTCAGCTCTTCGGGCTCCCGACTGCGGGCGTCGAGATCCGGTACGGAGGCGAGATCGCACGGTACCGCACCGAGCTTCCGACGCTCTCGTTTCTGAAAGGACTGCTCAAGCCGATCGAGGGCGACGAGGTCAATCTCGTCAACGGTCGCTTCCTCGCCGAGGAGAAGGGGATCGAGTTCACGGAGTCGCGCACGACGGATGCTGGGAGCTTCACGAACCTCATCACCGTCAGGGGACGGGACGGCTTCCGCGGAACGCTCTCGGCGACCCTCATGGCTCCGGGCAGCTTCAGGATGACCGAGATCGGCGGATTCGAGGTCGACGTCGTGCCCAAGGGCACCGTGCTCATAGCCTGGTTCGACGGCGGGGCGGTCGACGAGCCGGGGATCGTAGGACGTGTCGGGACGATGCTGGGTGAGGCGGGCGTCAACATCAGTCGCATGGAGGTCGGCAGAGAGGTCATTCGGGGCCGCGCCATCATGGTAGTATCGCCGAGCGGCGACGTGCCGGCCGGGGCGGTCGAGCTGCTCGAAGAACATCCGGGTGTTTCCGAGGTCAGGCTCGTCAGGCTCGCCGACCTCACCACGTAGGTTACGAACGCGATCACAGTCGCCGCCGTCAACGCGACGACATAGGCTACGAACGCGACGGCAGTCACGAGGACGAAACGCACAAGGAGGCTGGACATGGATCCGGTGAAGATCTTCCTTCCCGAGAAGGACATGCCGAGGGCCTGGTACAACTCTGTTCCCGACCTTCCCAAGCCGTTGGACCCGCCGCTTCACCCGCAGACGCGCGAGCCGCTCGGGCCGGACGACTTGGCCCCGCTCTTCCCGATGGATCTCATCCTTCAGGAGGTCTCCACGGAGCGGTGGATCGACATTCCCGAAGAGGTTCTGGACATCTACTCGATCTGGAGGCCGACGCCGCTGGTGCGCGCGCGTCGCCTCGAGAAGCTGCTCGGAACGCCCGCGAAGATCTACTACAAGAATGAGGGCGTGAGTCCTCCCGGGAGCCACAAGCCGAACACGGCGGTGGCGCAAGCCTACTACAACAAGAAGGCGGGCGTCACCAGGCTCGCTACCGAGACGGGCGCCGGCCAGTGGGGAAGCGCTCTCTCGTTCGCGTGCAACTGCTTCGGGCTCGCCTGCACCGTTTACATGGTGAAGGTCAGCTACGAGCAGAAGCCGTACCGACGCACGATGATGCAGGTCTGGGGCGCCGACGTGCATCCGAGCCCGACAGCCAACACCCCGGTCGGCAAGAAGATCCTCGAGGCTGACCCCGACTGTCCCGGGTCGCTCGGCATCGCGATCAGCGAGGCCGTGTTCGACGCCGCCACGCACGACGACACGAAGTACTCGCTCGGAAGCGTCCTGAACCACGTGCTCCTGCAGCAGTCGATCATCGGGCTCGAGACGAAGAAGCAGCTCGAGATGGTCGGCGACGAGGCCGACATCCTCGTCGGTTGCGTCGGCGGTGGCAGCAACTACATGGGAATGGCTCTTCCGTTCCTGAGGGAGAAGGCCGACGGGCGCGACATCAGGTTCGTGGCCACCGAGCCGAAGGCGTGCCCGACGATGACGAAGGGCATGTTTGCCTACGACTACGGCGACAGCGCGGGCATGGCGCCCCT
>JAUWRQ010000130.1 GCA_030610515.1 Candidatus Eiseniibacteriota bacterium
ACTCTGCGAACGGGCGGCGTTCTCAGGGAGGCCATGCTTGACCGGGTCAGGGAGCTGTCCACGGATCCCGATGTCGAGAGCGTCGTCCTTCTCGCGCACGGCGACGCCGCCACTGAGCCCGTCTGGGAGGACCTGTGCCGCGAGATAGGATCGTACGTCTGCTCGCACACCGGCATCGAGCACTACGACTACGCGCTGGTCGAAGTGGGGCAGTCGTTCCCCACGAAGGGCATCCAGGCGATCGCGCGCTCCGCCGGGAAGGCTGAGCGAGTGTTGGTCGTCGGCCTCTATGTTTCCATGGGAGTGGAGGGGATGGCTGAGCGAAGCGTCCTAGACACAGGCATGATGAGGCTGACCGCCGATGAGGCGCTTCGCGGGAAGGACGTCCGCTACGCCGCGAGGGGCATTCTGCCGGATGCCCGCATCGCCGAGTGGATCGTCGAGCAGGCGATGGAATGGGCGAACAGGTGATTGAGTGCTGGGCTCGTCCCGCGGAGGATGCGATCTGCTCGGGCGTGTACCGCTTCCGTCCCATCAAGGGAGCATGTCCAGGCGCACGGCCAAGACCGTGAGAGCGTAGGATATCCCCAGCGCCATCAGGGGCGCTGCCGCCCAGACCGAGAAGAGCTTCTTCACGGACGTGCGAGCGAAGAGGTCTCTCAGCCCGACCTTCGAGATGCCGAGCGCGATTATGGCGCCGGTGTTCATCTGCACGAGCGATGTGGGGATCCCCCGTGTGACCGATGCGAGAAGGAGCAGCGTAGCGGTCACGATCGCCACGAGCGAGGCGCCGAGAGGTCCGAACTCGACAATCTCACGTCCCGTGGTGCGCATCACCCTGCCGCCCATGAGGGAGCTCCCGATCGCGAAGCACGGGGCGATGATGAGCGTGGCTAGGATCATGATCAGAACGAAGCCGTTTCCGTCCCGCGGGATGCCGAGTTCGTTCATGACCATGCCGGCGAGTGGGCCCGCGGCGTTGGCGACGTTGTTGGAGCCTATCGCGAAGGCCACGTAGCACGATGAGCCCAGCACGAGCCATCGCAGAGACGGGTGACGCCCGACCCGCTCCAGCAGCTCCAGGTGCTTCCGCCGGAAGGGCCGGTACAGGAACCGACCGATGACGAGGGTCACCAGAAACGAAGCGGCAGGCAGTATCAGCCACGTCGGTATCATCTCGAAGAACAGCAGTCGTGTCTGGAGCGAACGGAAGCAGATGGCCGGGCCGACCAGAGCGAAGACAGTCGCCTGGGACGTCGATTGCGGGACGCGGAGGAGATTCGCCAGAAGAAGCGTGATCCCGACGGACACAAGAACGATCGTCGTCAACGTGATACCCATCATCTCGGACGGCAAGATTCCACCGGACAGCGTCAGCGCGACCTTCTTCCCTGCCACGATGGCGCCCAGGAAGACGAAGCATCCGAACAAACCCGGGATCACCTCTGGTCTCAGGACTCTTGAGCCGTAGGCGGCCGAGAACGAGGGAGCCGTACCGCTTGCTCCCATGTTGACGGCTACAAACATCGCGGCAAGGAAGGGAATGAGCAGGAGAGAGAGCATGGGAGAGATCACCGGAGAGCCTCACTTGTGAAGGGGAGGACCCTTTGCCTAGCGACACTCTTATTGTACTCTTATCAGAGCCCTCTGTCAATGAGTTCTCCTGTTCGTTGGGGGGTCCTGGCGGATCCGGTGGTGTGGGGGACGGGTTCGCCGGCAGTGGGGTTTGCGTGAGAGAGGTGGGGCAGTTCGAGGAGTTCCACGTCGTGGGGGAGCGTGCTTGGGGTGAGCTACCGGCGGACGATGCGCGCTTTCATGAGACCTCGAAGATTGGCCGTACGGACGGCCTCGACACTTGACAACTGGTTCAAGAGATGATAGGATCACATTAGATGTACTTGCGTAGGCGCGAGGCGCTGCGCAAGTTCGGTGGTTACTTGATGACCCGGGGTCGCGGTGGTTTCAGTCCGAGAGGGCTCGCCGACGGCGCCGGGCCGATTAGCGCAGGGCTGCGTTGAACGCGGCTCTAGCAGATGGATCTTCTGACCCGGGGTCGCGGCGGTTCCAGTTCGACTGGACTCGCCGACGGCGTCGGGCCGAGCAGCGCAGGCCCGCGTTGAAGGCGGCTCCTGGGAGAGGGCTCGGCCCGATTGACCGGTGTGCCCGAGAGGGAAGCGGACGAATAGATACGAACGTCGCGCGGATTCCGTTCGCGCTGACAGAGAGCTGGAGATACTGAGGATGTGGTTCTAAGCGGGCTCACGGAGGAGGGTGGCATGAGAGCGGTAGCACTGGTTCTGGCGATGTCGCTTGTCGCTGTCACGTCGGCCACGGCTGATTGGGTGATCGATGAAGGATTCGAAGGCGGCGTCATCCCAGCGGGATGGACGACGCACGACGGAGACAGCGACGGACGCACGTGGCGAGCCCTCGAGGACGGGTACGCCCACTCGGGCGCGTGGCTCGCGGTCGCCGACTGCTACGAGAGCGGCGGCGACGACTGGCTGATAACACCCCAGGTCGCGGTGGCGACCGGTGATTCGTTCGCTTTCTATGCGAGAGCCTGGTACGGCACCGAGGATTTCGAGGTCAGACTGTCGACGCAGACGACGTCGATCAGCGATTTCGACGATGTTCTTGACACGGTGACCGGGGCGACGACGACGTACGTCAGGTACTCGTACGACCTGAGCGCCTATGCGGGTCAGAACTGCTACCTGGCCATCAGATGGCAGCAGGACAAGTTCGCTCTGGTTGTCGACGACGTCAAGGTCGGATGGGGTGTCTACGAGACAACCGACGTGGGCATGCTCTCCATCGAGGAGCCCGAGCCCTATCAGCTGATCGACACGGAGTCGTATCCGTCCGGTACGATCCAGAACTATGGAACGGGCGAGATCACCGAGAGCTTCGACATCGTCTGCGAGATTGCCGACGAGATCCGGGCGATCGTCTACCGCGACACCGTCACCCACGTCGGAACCATGGCGCCCGAGGAGACGGACGTCGTCACGTTCGCCGATGCGTGGATACCCGATGTGGCCGGTGACTACACGATAACGATGACGACCTTCCTCACGGGCGACGCGGCTCCCGAGAACGACTCGATGGAGAGTGAGACCGAGGTCGTGCTCCATTACGGAACCGGCGGTCCGGACCCCTTCGGCTACCGTTGGATTGACAGTGACGAGGACGGCGGTCCCGTCTATGACTGGATCGAGATCTCCACGAGCGGTAGGGCGGCCGTGACGTACGAGGCCCCGTACTGCCATGGAGATGACAACATGTCACCTCCGCTTCCCATCGGGTTCTCGTTCCCCTTCTACGGAATCGACCGCACGGAGATGTACGTCGACACGAACGGCGAGATCCTGCTCACCGACAACCTCTGGTACAACCACTACCCGAATGTCGGCTGGAACTCGGACGGGAACATGTTCAACTACGTGTATCCCATTCCCGGCTACGTAGAGATGCCCGCACTCGTCGCGGCCTACTGGGACGACCTCCTGGTGAACGAGGGCGTTGGTGACGTGTACTTCCAGACCTTCGGTGAGGAGCCGAACCGCTACTGCGTCATCGAGTGGTACAACTTCCGGTTCTGCTACGGTACCGTCGAGAGTGAGACCCTCACCTTCGAGATAATCCTCCACGAGAACGGGGACATGATCTTCCAGTACTTGGATACCGGAATCGGTCATACAGGAACCGTCTGTCTTCACGACGACGGCAGGAGTTCGACCATCGCCATCCAGAACGACACCGGAACCATCGGTCTGTGCTACCTGCGAGAGATCGTCGAGGGCATGAACTACATCGGCGTTGAGCCGCCCGGCAACATCCTCCACGATGAACTGGCGATCCGGTTCTATCTGGGCGAGGACGAACAGCCGCCTGTTTTCGTGCATGAGGAGCCGGGCAACACGTTCGATACCACTCCGGAGATCACCGTCACGATCATAGACGCCACGGGCGTGGCGGGCGACCTGCTCCACTACAACGACGGCAGCGGCTGGAAGGGGATGCTCCATACGTCCTTCGTGGCGCCGGACACCTACCACTACGAGCTTCCCGAGTGCCAGTCGGGCGTTGAGCTGAGTTACTACTTCGAGGCGACCGACAGTTCTCCGGCACAGAACAGCGGAACGTGGCCGGTCGGGGCACCGGGGGAGGTCTTCTCCTTCCGGATTCTGCCCACGAACGGAGTCAAGACTCTCCTTGCTCATCCCGGAGGGCAGGACCTGAACGGCGTTGAGCTCGCGGAGTTCGTGGCAGGGCTTGATGCGGCAGACGTCGTGTACGACGTCTACAACTGGTTCGAGTACGAGAGCTACCGCTTCTCCGAGGAGTACGACGCCATCTTCATCTACGGCAACTCCTCGAGCAGCGGCTCGGAGCACGACACGCTCTCAGTGGCGCTCATGGAGTATCTGGACAGCGGTACGAACGAGGAGCCCAAGAACCTCTTCTTCGCCTCCGACGGGTTCGCGTATTCCCAGCACGGTTGGCCGAACGAGAGGCCGATGGTGAAGTTCTACACGGCCTACGTCAGGGGCGGCTTCGTACCGATCGGAAATCCGACGGTGCCGCCATTCGGCGGGACCGACGGCATCGGTGGCCCAGACATCTGGGACTATTCCTACGGAAGCATCGTCGGTCTCAGTGGTTCGCCCATCGGCCAGTACATGGCCGAGCTCCCGGTCTACTCGAACAGCCCCGATGTTCTCTCGAACGGAGACTGTCCGTCGTGGTTCTGGGAGGAGGTCACGAACCCGGAGATAAGCTCCTGGGCATCGTATGCATTCGAAGATGGTCCGATTGGCGGCCATGCGTACGCCCGGGGCATGCCGGCCGCCCTCTGGCTCGACAATCTCATCTACAAGTCGTTCTTCATCAGCTTCGATCTGTCGCAGTTCACGGACGATGCGGACGCGAAGATGTTGATCGCCGACGCGGTCGACTGGTTCGGCGTCCAGACAGGCGTGGACGGCCCGGGCGACGATGTCGTCGTCGACCGTGTTGTGCTGATGCAGAACAGGCCCAACCCCTTCAACCCCGTCACGACTATTGCCTTCGTCGTCCCGCAGGCTGGGACCCACGGCGCCCCGGTCTCGCTCG
>JAUWRQ010000245.1 GCA_030610515.1 Candidatus Eiseniibacteriota bacterium
CAAGTCAGGAGAGTACGAAGCCGCGTCGGGTGCCGACGTGGAGGGTCACCACAGCTAGAAGATGGAGGACTATACAATGCCACGCGGAGACAGAACGGGACCGATGGGACACGGACCGATGACAGGACGAGGTGCAGGGTACTGCGCCGGCTACGGAGTTCCGGGGTACGTCAACACGGCGCCCGGGGGCGGCCTGGGTCGGGGAGGCCGGTTCGGTGGGCACGGACGAGGCTTTCGACACGGGTACTACGCCACGGGGCTCCCGGGATGGGCTCGTTACGGGGCCATGGAGCCGGTGTGGCCGCCCTACGCTCCGTTCGAACCGCCGGCTGGCGCGCGTCCGGTGGACGAGACCGCTGCGCTGCGCGAGCAGGCCGATTACCTGACCGAGGCGCTCGAGTAAGTGCGCAAGCGACTCGGGGAACTCGAGGCCGGATCGGAGGAGTAGACTGAGCGCCGAGAAACGCGCGGGCATGAGGATCGTAGTAGCTAGCGGCAAGGGTGGTACGGGCAAGACGACGGTCGCAACGAGTCTTGCCGTCGAGCTGGCCTCCAGAGGCGAGCGTGTCGCGTACCTCGACTTCGATGTGGAGGCACCGAACGGCCACATCTTCCTGCCGCCCGTGGTCGAGGAATCGGTACCTGTGGAGGTGCCGATTCCTGCCATAGACGATGAGAAGTGCACGGCGTGCGGGAAGTGCTGCGAGGCGTGTCAGTTCAACGCGCTGGCGTGCGTGGCCGACCGCGTGCTCGTCTTCCCGGAGATGTGCCACGGTTGCGGGGCGTGCGCTCTGGCGTGTCCCGAGGACGCCATCTCGGAGGTGCCGCGCACGGTCGGCTGGATGGACATCGGGTACAGCGGGGCCGTCTCATTCGCGCAGGGAAAACTGTCCATCGGCGAAGCGATGGCCGTGCCTGTGATTCGCGCGCTCAAGAAGCGCGTGCCGGTCGAGGGATTTTCCGTGCTTGACTCGCCTCCGGGAACATCGTGCCCGGTCGTCGAGACCGTGCGCGGAGCGGACAGGGTGATGCTCGTCACGGAGCCGACACCGTTCGGACTGAACGATCTCAAGCTGGCAGTGGAGACGGTCCGAAGCCTGGGAGTGCCTGCAGGGATCGTCATCAACAGAAGCGGCATCGGAGACTCCGGGGTTGCAGACTACTGCCGCCGGGAGGGGCTGCGCGTCTACGCCTCGATCCCTGATGACAGGTCGGTCGCCGAGGCATACGCGAGGGGAGAACTTCCAGGGCGAGTCATCCCGGAGTATGGGCGCATCATCGGCAAGCTGGCAGACGAGCTGGTCCGGCCGGAGGCGGAGGTGGGCGTCTCGTGAAAGAACTCGTCGTAGTGAGCGGCAAGGGAGGGACTGGAAAGACGAGCGTCGCGGCCTCGTTCGCCGCGCTGGCGACCGGCAAAGTCATCGCGGATTGCGACGTGGACGCGGCCGACCTGCACTTGGTGCTGAGCCCCTCTGTTCTGCGTGCGGAGCCCTTCAGCGGCGGAAAGAAGGCGCGAATTCTGGCGGACGCGTGCATCGGATGTGGACGATGCGAGGAGGTGTGTCGTTTCGACGCGGTGTCGCGGGCCGAGGACGGAAGCGAGTCCTACGTCGTCGACGGGCTGGCGTGCGAGGGATGCGCCGCGTGCACGCTCGTCTGCCCGGTGGACGCCATTGAATTCGCGGAAGCGGTCAACGGTGAGTGGTTTGTATCCGACTCTCGGCACGGGCCGTTCGTCCATGCGCGGCTCGGCATCGCCGAGGAGAACTCGGGGAAGCTCGTGACTCTGGTCCGCACCGAGGCGAAGAGGATCGCCGAAAGGGAAGGACTCGGTCTCGTCATCATCGACGGGTCGCCCGGGATCGGCTGTCCGGTGATAGCCTCCATGACGGGCGCGAGTCTGGCTCTGGTCGTGACGGAGCCTACGCTCTCCGGTAGGCACGACCTTGAGCGCATCGTCGGCGTCGCGGAGCGGCTTGGAACACGCGCGGCCGTCTGCGTCAACAAGTGCGATCTGAATGTGGAGGTCGCGGCCGATATCGAGAACTGGTGCAAGCTCAAGGGGATACCCGTCGCCGGGCGGATCCCGTATGATAGACTGGTGACCGACGCGCAGCTGCGAGGGCTCTCCGTCGTAGAACACTCGGACGGTCCAGGGGCCACGGCGATCAGAGCGCTATGGGTGGCGGTCGACGGCATGCTCGAATCCTGAGGAGAGGTGGAGGTAGATGGAGCCAG
This sequence comes from Candidatus Eiseniibacteriota bacterium, assembly GCA_030610515.1. Classification (GTDB taxonomy): domain Bacteria; phylum Joyebacterota; class Joyebacteria; order Joyebacterales; family Joyebacteraceae; genus WJLY01. Next base: position 2,239 of record JAUWRQ010000245.1, read on the forward strand.
AAGAAGCGAAGTGCGAGGACTGTTCGTCCGCGTCCTGCTCTGCCCGCGCCAAGAAAGACGGGGAGAGCGACAGCGATTTCCAGGAGAGGCAGGCACTCGCGCAACGGCTCTGCGGCATCAAGCACAAACTGCTCGTTCTCTCGGGCAAGGGCGGAGTGGGGAAGAGCACCGTCGCGGCAGCCCTGGCGGTGGCGCTGTCCGGAGCGGGGCGCGACGTCGGGCTTCTGGACATCGACCTTCACGGGCCGAGCATCCCCAGACTGCTCGGACTCTCCGACGTGCGAGCCACCGGCACTGGCGGCTCGATCGATCCGGTCATGGCGCCGGGTGATCTCCGCGTGATGTCCATGGGGTTCCTGCTTCCCAACAAGGACGACGCGCTGATCTGGCGCGGGCCTCTGAAGTACAGCATGATAAAGCAGTTCCTGCGTGACGTGGAGTGGGGAGAGCTCGATTACCTCATCGTCGATTCGCCCCCGGGCACCGGCGACGAACCCCTCTCGATAGGGCAACTCATCGAAGACGCGGACGGAGTGGTCCTCGTGACCACGCCCCAAGCTCTCTCGACAAGTGACGTCCGCAAGTCGGTCAACTTCGCCAGGCAGCTGAACCTGCCGGTACTCGGCGTCATCGAGAACATGAGCGGCCTCTCGTGTCCGGAGTGCGGAAAGAGGGTCGACGTGTTCGGCGCTGGGGGCGGAAAGGACATGGCCTCGGACATGGGTGTTCCGTTCCTGGGGTCGGTGCCGATAGACCCGCTCATGGTCCCTGCGGGTGACCGCGGAGAACTCGCGGAGTATCTCTCGAGTGACGCTCCCGGAGCCTTGGCGTTCAGGTCCCTTATTGAGAAGCTCATCAAACTCGTGGAATCCGACGTTTCTGCACGTGACGCTCACGTCCATGGAGGTACTGATGTCTGATCAGACGACCAGCGGAGAGAAGAGCGGGCGCAAGATCGCGGTGCCGGTCTCGCAAGGAGTCGTGGCCGAGCACTTCGGTCACTGCGAGGAGTTCGCCATCTTCCAGACGGACACCGGCGCGACGAAGATAGACGCCGTGGTCAAAGTACCCGCTCCGCCGCATCAGCCTGGTCTCCTGCCGG
>JAUWRQ010000002.1 GCA_030610515.1 Candidatus Eiseniibacteriota bacterium
CAGCAGCGCCTCGTGTCCGCCGGGCACTTCAATCCTCCGAGTCGTAGGGTCAAGTGTAGCGAAGAGAAGATCCACCGACAGGACAGCGGCGTCGCTCAGGGCGTTCATGAGCGTCGACTTGCCTGCGTTCGTGTAGCCGACGAGCGCCACGCGCGTCGTCCCACTTCGTCGCTTGCGCTGCTCCGCACGATCGACCTCGACGCCCTTCAGGACCTTCTTGAGGATGCGGATGCGCTCTCTGACCGCACGGCGATCGCTCTCGAGCTGCGTCTCACCGGGACCGCGCGTGCCTATCCCGCCACCCAGCCGCTCGAGGTGGTTCCAGAGGCGACGGAGACGCGGCAACTCGTACTCGCACTGCGCGAGCTCCACCTGCGCTCGGGCAACCTTCGTCTGGGCGCGGCGCGCGAAGATATCGAGGATGAGCTCAGTGCGGTCGATGACCTTGATGTCGGTGGCGTTCTCGATCTCCCTCCCCTGGGCGGGCCTCAGGTCGTCGTCGAAGATGAGGAGGTTCGCGTCGTGCACTGACGCCGCGGCAGCTATCCGCTCTATCATCCCGCTACCGACGTAGGTCTTGCCGTCTATGCGCGTCCTGTTCTGGACGAACTTATCTACGACCGTCGCACGCGCCGTCCGCGCGAGCTGCGCCAGCTCGTCGAGCGACTCGTGCTCGTCGTCGACGGTCGTGTCCGGTAGGCTAACGCCAACGAGAATCGCTCGTTCGTCCTTGGGTACGTACTTCTTCTTGATGGTGTCCTCCCAGTTGCCGTCTATCTAGAAGTCAATCTCTACGCCCTTGGCCTCCGGGCCCTGGAACTCGCCCGACTCGGAGAAGTCGAAGGTCTTCGAGAGAACGCCGGAACTCACCTTGACCTTCCCGGTGAGCTTCCAGGAGTGTTCCCGCCCGTCCAGGTACTCGCCGATTCCCTTCCCAATGCCGGTCCAGGTCACAGTGAACGGGATGCTCACCTCGACGGTCTCCCCCGCGGGGACGTGGACATCTGCGGTGCGGACACCCGTGGCGATCTCGGTGTCGTCGACATCGACCCGGTACTCCAACCTCCCAATGTCGGCGCCGAAATCGTTCGTGTTCGTGACATCGACCAGCAGTGTGAGCTCGACCCCATCAGTTGAGATGCCATCGATATCGATGGAGTTGAGAACAACCTTGGGTGCCTCGACCGTCGCGCACGAGGTTACGAGGACCGCCAAGGCGATCGTCGTCAGTGTGAGCGCACGTTCTCTCGGCGATATGTTCATCGGCGGACTCCTTCTTGCTCAGGATTCTTCGTCGCAACTGCTCAGCCGCTCTCCTTCAGGAGCTCACCAAGTTCTGCCGCGAGCTCGGTCACGGCCCGGGCAACCTCCGGGCACATCGTTCCCCCGAGTGCCGTCGACGCCGCCTGGATGGCCGCGAGATGCACGTCCGCCCCCGTGGCTTCAGACAAGAGCCGCATGAACATGGACAGCGGAGGCGCGTGCGTACCCATCATGAGTCCGCCCACGTCATCGCGTCCCGCGATGCGGACCTCCCCGGGCTCTCCCCCGAAGTCGGCCGCGTCGATGAGCAGGACCGTATCCGGGTTCGCCCGCCTCACAGGGCCCATGAAGTGTTCCGGCGCCTGTCCGCCGTCGAAGACGCGGTCCGGGAACCGTGACCTGAGGGCCTCCGCCACTGCCGGGCCCGCGGCGTCGTCGGCCTTGAGCGCGTGGCCGACGCCGAGGACAACGATGCGGCCATGGGCGATGTCCGAAAGCTTGGTAATGGCGTGTCTCCCCTACTAACACAGGTTGAATGGATCGAGAGTAGGTCGGAGGCGGGCGGTTGCGCCAACGGGTTGCCCCGGCCTAGCGTCCGGCCGCCCGTCGCCGGCGGCCCTTCTGTTCCACCCGAGTTAACCACACGGACGCACAAGACTCCAGAACGGCCGTGGCGCGGCGGCACGCACGTCGCGGCCCGTCACCGGTATCTCTCGGCGCCGGGCCGCGGCTGAGTCGTCACAGCGCCCCCTCCACCGAAAGCGGGAGGGCGTATGCCATTATCTGATCAGCACCACCTTCCTCGCCCGCTGCTCGCCAGCGGCTGCAAGTCGGGCGAAGTAGACTCCGGACGAGACCGGCTTCCCAGCTCTGTCCCTTCCGTCCCACACGGCCAGCGTTCGCCCGGCGTCAGCCTCTCCGCTGAACACGACCGCCACCAGTCTACCGCTCACATCAAAGATCGAGAGTTCTGCGAATCCAGCCTTCGGAAGTGCGAAGGTCAGCCCGATGCTGCTGTCAGAGGGGTTGGGCGTGGGTGGCGCCAGCGCCACCTCAGCAACGTCCTCGTCGTCCGGGATGCCGGTCCCTGTCGTCCACACAAGGAACGTGATTCCACCGGTCCTCAGAAGGAACTCTCCGTCCGTCGTGTAGAGGTCCTCGAACACGTCGACCATCCCGATGCCTGGATCCCCCACGTCGAGCGCCAGCATCCGCGAGTTCATCTCCTCGGGCCCCATGATGAGCGAGTCCATCCCGGCTGGAATCAGTTGCGCGTACCACGTAGATGGAAGCGACGTCTCCATCCTGGTCACGACAACCCTCTCGTCGGGGTCCGGGTTCCCGTACCAGAACTCCAGAAGCGTCCCCATGTACGGATCGATCTCCAGCTGATGCACGCACTTGCACGCAAGGTTCCCGTCCGTCTCGACCCATAGATCGTCCGGGTAGTCCCCGTCACCGTGGAGCTCCACGAAGAAGTCGTAGTACGGCTGCGAGAAGCTGTTGTACCCGGAGGCCATGAAACCAACAGGGCTTGTCGTCAGAGTCTCGCCAGGAGCGACGACCGGGACCATCGTCATCCCGAATGGCATGAGCTCCGGCTGACCTGAGAAATGCACGAGGCTGGGATCCCCCGAGTCGAAGTCCACGTAGACGTTCGTCACGGGGAGGATGCCCTGGTTTCTGATCTCGGCCGAGAAGTCGTTCGGAACGCCCGGCGCGTAGTGGTGCGGGTGACTGAGCAGGTGCTTCCCGTGCCACCACCGCCACCGCGGGATGTCGCAGCACACGACGTCACCGGCCTGGGGCGGCGGGACGTGCACGGTGTCGCTCACGACGCTGCCGATGTCGTCACTGTAGCCGCCGTACGAGGTCGAGCTCTCGGAGAGCTCGCCCCACGTGTCGACAATCACGTCGCTCGTTCCCCACGCGGTCGTGACGCAGTTCCAGTTCTTGAGATCCGTGTCGCCGCTCTGTGCCACGTCGAACCCTATGACCTGGGTTTGCCCCTGCGCGAGCGTGGCGACGATCGGGAAGGCCCCGGTGAACACGATGCGTCCCTTCGTCGTGTCCATCACCGTACCCGTACCCATCGTCGGGAGTTTGTCATCGTACGTCGCTTGCCCGCTGATCTGGAAGCCGTTCGGGTTGATGGACCCAAGCTGGGGAACCCCGACACTCGACCCCCAGGGCGCAATGAAGAGGAAGTCCCCCGTCCACATGTAGTTCCAGAACGTGTCCTGATTGGCCACTTGGAAGGCCCCGAAGGTGGGGCAATGGAGCTGGAAGAGATTGCGCGCCGGACGGTCATCGTAACCCACAAGGACGACCGAGTGCCCCGAGACAGTGTCCTCAACATTCTCGTAGTCGGACTCGTTTGCCTGCGATTCGAGCGAGTCCGGGATCACGACGTCACGGCCCATCGTGTTGGCGTAGACGTTCACAATGAGCGGGTAGTCCGCAGCACTCCGCGTCCTGAGCTGCTGGCGCGTCCACCCCTCATCGAACCAGTTCCCTTCGATGCCCACGAACCCGTAGCGCGCCCCCCTGGGACCCGCGGTTCGCCACGAGTACCCGCCGCCGGGGGGAACGACGTAGTTGACCCCGGGGTTGGCCGGCCATCCTCCGGACGCCGACGAGAAGTGGACGGCGCGTCTGGCGTCATCGATGTACGTCCCCGACCACGCGCTGGCGCCCTGTGAGTCGTTCGTGTTCGCAACGGCGGCAATCTCCATCTGGGGCCAGGGCTTCTGCGCGCCGTGGCCGGCAGAGGCGCCCTCCAAGTAGTGGAAGACCATCTCCATGCACGCGCACGTACAAAAGCCATTGGGAGTGACGGCGTTTCCTGGTTCCGGGGGAAGGTTGCCAAGCTTGGGGTCGTTCTGTGGGAGTTGGCTGTGGTACGGAACTACGATCATGTGGGACAGCTGCGCGGCCGCGGTGGCGGCAAGCAGGAAGAGAGGAACGAGCAGTACGGGCAGCCACCGGCGGGCGGGCGCGGATGAATCGCGCTTGTAGCGCATGACGCCCTCCTTCTTTGGAGTCCTCTTGCGTTCTTCGGTGGGCGTCTCGCTGCAAACAGGGGCTAGTGAGGACGATCCGGAGCGACACCGGCGAGGCGCGCGAGGCGCCCTCCGCACATCGTGGGGGAGCGACGGGGGTCAGGGGTCGTTCCAACTGATGAGTATAGCTCATTATCGTCCCGGAGGCAAGAGCGAAATCTGAGGGAGCAGCATGGGCAACACGCGGGATCGGGTTCTGCCCGCACCGGATATCGGCCGAAGTTGCGGCGCCAGACCGGCCATGGTACCGTCCTTTCAATCGGCCGTCCCGCGCACGCCCGCGGAGAGACGGCGCTCGACACATAGGCGCCCCTTGGCCTCCGGATCGCGGGAGCACATGGAATGAACGAGAACCCCATCCCCCTCCTCGAGTACGACTCGTCACCCAGGGCCGTCACCGAGCCCTCGGACCACATCCGGCCGATCGACGCGCCGGAGCACTGCGTGCCGTGCTTCTTCCAAGACGTGATCGATGGGCTCCATGAGCAGGGCAGGCTCACGGAGATCGCGGCGATGGGCTCGGAAATGGGACGCCATCCGCTCTACGAGCTCGATCTCGACGGGCGGAGGCTGGCCGTGTTCCAGCCCGGGGTCACCGCTCCGTTCGCCGCGGCAATGCTCGAGGAGGTCATCTGTTTTGGGTGCCGCAAGTTCGTAGCCTGCGGGGGCGCCGGCGTGCTCCTTCCTGACATACACGTCGGCCACGTCATCGTTCCAACCTCAGCAGTCAGGGATGAAGGCACGTCCTACCACTACCTCCCGGCGGGACGGGAGGCCGCACCCTCTGCCGAGGCGCTCGCGGCCATAGAGACCGTTCTAGAGGAACGGGGCGTTGAGTATCTGAGAGGCAAGGTCTGGACGACCGACGCCATCTACCGGGAAACGCGGACCAGGGTGGAGAGGCGCCGCGACCAGGGGTGCATAGCCGTCGAGATGGAAGCGGCGGCCTTCTTTGCCGTAGCGCAGTTCCGCGGTGTTCCGTTCGGGCAGCTCCTGTACGGTGGCGACGACGTGAGCGGTGAGGAGTGGGACCGCCGCGACTGGCAGAAGCACCGTACGGTCCGCGAGGAGCTTCTCTGGCTCGCCGCTGAGGCGTGCCTGAGGCTGTAGCAGCGCTGCAACGTCCAAGGACGACGCGAGAGGAACCTATGGGAGACATCTTCCTGCCCCTGAGAACCGAGCGCCTGGTACTCCGCGACTTCGTCGAGAGGGATTGGAGCGCCGTGCACGAGTACGGCTCGGACCCGGATGTCGTCACGTTCATGCCGTGGGGACCGAACTCCGAAGAGGACACGCGCGCTTTCATTGAGAGCGCACTGGCATCACAACGTGAGGAGTCCCGCGACAAATTCGAACTCGCGGTGACGCTCGCTGACAGCGGCCGCCTGATCGGAGGTTGCGGCATCAGGGTCTCGGCGCCATCCGACAGGGGCGCGGACATGGGCTACTGCCTAAGGCGCGACCATTGGGGACTGGGCCTGGGAACCGGAGCTTCGCGGGCGATCGTCCGGTTCGGGTTCGAGCAGCTCGGACTCCACCGCATCATTGCGACGTGCGACGTTGAGAACCGCGCGTCCGCGCGCGTGCTCGAGAAGATCGGCATGCGGAGAGAGGCTCACTTCAGGGCGGACTCGGCGATACGCGGCGAGTGGAGAGACTCATACCTCTACGCAATCCTCGAGGATGAGTGGAGGGCTCAACGTGGAAACAGGTAGCTACGACGGAGAGAGATCGACCGGCGGTCGCGTGGAAACCGACAGAACACCGCTCACGGTCCTGCTGGCCCTGGCGGCGCTCGCGGCTATCCAGCTCATCCACCACTACCTCCACCTCCCCGGTACGCTGGCGACGCACTTCGGATTTGGAGGTCAGGCCGACGGGTGGACCGATAAGCCGAGCTTCTTCATCATCTACGGAATCGTCGAGCTGGCGATCGTTGTAGGAGCGTTCCTCATAGCGCGCTTCGCTGCGAGGTTCCCAACGGGGGCGCTCAACATCCCCAACCGCGACTACTGGTTGGAGCCCGAGAGACGCCCCGTGAGCCTCAAGTTCATATGGAGTCAGGTCCTCTGGATCGAGGCTGCGACCCTCGCGTTCCTGATCGCCATTGCCGAGATCATCTTCCGTGCCAACCTCAGCCCCGCTCCGTCTGAGCTCCCGGAGGAGTTCGTGGTCGTTCTGGTCGTATTCGTCGTCGTGATGGCGTGGCTATCGCTCCGGATCGTCAGGAGGTTCCGGGGACCCCGCACGGAATAGACCGCGGCCCGGAACTCAGCCCTCCTCCAACAGTACGTTCCCGTCGCTCGTCCTGATGCGGACACGGCCTTGCCCACCTCGCACCTTGCCCGACGCTGCGTGCTCGTCCTTCTCGAATTCTCCTCGCTCCGGCACTGCTACCCGAACGTGACCGTCGTCCATCGTAATGCGATACGAGTAGGAGCTCCCCTCCGGCATCGTCACGACCACGTCGCCGTCATCGGTCGCTACGTCGATCTCGTCGACCTCTCCGCTCCTGACGATGATCTCGACGTCCCCGTCGGCGCTGCGCACGCGCACATCGCTGGACGTCTTGAGGTCGAGCAGTACGTCCCCGTCGTCCAGCGACACGGAGTAGTCGCCCTCGCTATCAGTGACCGTTATGTCTCCGTCCTCCACGCTCATCCTGGCCTCGCTCAGCGCGCACCCGCAAAGGCGGACATCGCCGTCGTCGGCGGACAGACGCATCTCCCCGGAGAGTCCCACGGCGATGACGTCGCCGTCATCGAGGGAGAGACTCGTTCTCGAATTCGCCACGTCCTCGAGCACAACATCACCGTCGTCGATCGAGCAGTCAATCTCGGCGCGCCAACCCTTGATCTCAACGTCGCCGTCGTCACCGGAAAGCTCGAGCTTCACGTACGCGGGAGCCTTGATGACGTAGCTGTACTCGTAGATGCGCATCGACTGGAAGACGGCAGGGCCTTGAGGCGTCATGTGCCCGACCACTCTGATGAAATCCTCACCCGTCTTGAACTCCACGTCGAAGTCGGGCGGACCACCCAGCCCGACGCGCGTGACGTCCGCGCGGTAGTGCACGGTGATGTCGATCACGTCCTTGTCCCACGGCGTAATGACTACGTCTCCGTCGCCGTGGTGGATGTCCAGGCGGAATCCGCCGCGGACGTCAAAGCCCTCGTGGAAGTCCCGGTCAATCTTGACGGCCCACGCGGGCACGAACAGGACGACCAGAACCACCACGACCGCAATGGCTGTTGCCGCTACCCTCATCTCGACTCCTCCTCTGGCTTGAACCCCAACTCAGGACCCGGCGTATGGCCCTCAAGAGCACTCTTCACCGACGCTCCGGCGCATGATAGCATGGAGGATCCGCCATCAGGCTAGGGAACAGAGGAGGCATGTAATGGCCGACGTGAAGGTGGCACTTCCCCACTGGGACCTCACGAACGTGTACGGCGGGCTGGACGCCGACGATTTCACAGCCGACTCCGACAAACTCAAAGGCAATCTTGACAAGCTGGAGACGTATCAGAAGGAACACGGGGTCGGCAAGCTCGAGGCGCTTCCGTCCGATGCTGCCGCGACCGGCAAGGTCTTGGACGGCATCCTCGAGCTGCTGAACGACACGCTGCTCACGATGTCGACTCTGGGCGCCTACATCCACAGCTTCGTATCTACCGACTCGCGCGACACCCTCGGCGCACGCAAGCAGAGCGAGTTCGAGCAGCTGCAGGTCCGCTTCCAGAAGGTCTACGTCCCGTTCGAGGCGTGGATCGGGTCGCTCGCACCCATGCTCGACGAGATCACTAAGACCGCGCCGGTTGCGAAGGAGCACCGCGCGGCGCTCAAGGACATCGCCGACGAAAGCAAGTTCCGGATGACCACCGAGATGGAGGCGCTCGCCTCCGAGCTGGTCATGTCGGGCGGCGGCATCATGGACAAGCTCCAGGGGCGGGTCACAAGCCAGCTCAAGATGCCGTTCGAGCGCGACGGGAAGACGGAAGATCTTCCGATGCCGGTCCTGCGAAACCTGGCCAACGACCCGGACCCCGACATCAGGAAGCGCGCGCACGAGGTCGAGCTGAAGGGCTGGGAATCGATCCGGGAGCCGGTGGCGTTCGCGCTGAACGGCGTCAAGGGGACGGCCGTAACACTCGGGAAGCGCAGGGGCTACGACAGCGTGCTGCACTCGTCTCTGGAACTCAACAAGATGGACCAGGGCACGCTCGACGCGCTCATGGGAGCGATGAAGGATTCGTTCCCCACGTTCAGGCGCTACCTCAAGAGCAAGGCCAAGAAGCTCGGGCAGGACAAGTTGCCATGGTGGGACATGATGGCGCCGGTGGGTAAGGTCGAGCTCAAGTACACCTGGGACGAACTGGTGGCCTTCGTCGTCGAGCAGTTCGGGACGTTCAGTGACGAACTCGCCGACTTCGCCAGGAACGCGTTCGAGCACAACTGGATCGACGCGGAGCCGCGCGACGGGAAGTCCGGCGGCGGATTCTGCATGCGCATCCCGAAGGTCGACGAATCGCGAATCCTCTGCAACTTCGACGGGAGCTTCGACCAGCTGTCGACCGTGTCGCACGAGCTGGGCCACGCGTTCCACAACCTCTGCCAGATCGGGCTCCCGATGATTCGCGCCGGGTCGCCGATGACGCTGGCGGAGACTGCGTCCATCTTCTGCGAGACGCTGGTGGCGAACGCCGCGCTAGAGAAGGCTGCACCCGAGGAACAGCTCGGCATCCTCGAAAACCAGCTCATCGGCGCGACGCAGGTTATCGTCGACATCTACTCGCGGTTCATCTTTGAGAGCGAGATCGTGAAGCGCCGCGCCGACGCAGAGCTCTCGGCCGACGACTTCTGCGACATCATGATCGACGCGCAGAAGCAGACCTACGGGGACGGCCTGGACGAGGACCACCTGCACCCGTACATGTGGCTCCTGAAACCGCACTACTACATGTACGACTACAACTTCTACAACTTCCCGTACGCGTTCGGCCTCCTGTTCGGTCTCGGCGTGTACGCCATCTACAAGAAGGAAGGCGAGAGCTTCATCCCGCGCTACAAGGAACTCCTCCGGAGCACCGGAGAGGGCAAGGCCGCAGACCTGGCCGCGCGTTACGGCCTCGACATCCGCTCGCGCGACTTCTGGGCCGGGAGCATCAAGGTTCTGGCGGCGCAGGTCGACAGGTACTGCGAGCTGGACGGGTAACAGCTGGAGCGCGCCGGCGATGGCTGCCGGAACAGGCGGCAAGGACGGCGCCAGCGATTCCCACAAAGAAGAGGGGCGGCTCGCATGAGCCGCCCCTTGGCTATTCGCGCTGCGATCTCCCGTTCAGTAGATCTTGAGAATGACGAGCGTCACGTCGTCCGCCTGCTGCTCGAGCTGAGAGAAGTCCCGCACCGTCGTGAGGAGCGCGCTCCCGATCGACTCGGCGGACTCGCTCCGGTGGTCGGTGACGACCTTGATGACGCCGTCCAGCTCGAACTCCTCGTCCTCGGGGTTCCTCGCCTCCGTCACGCCGTCGGTGTAGAGACAGAGCACATCCCCTTCGATAAGCTGAACCTCGGCAACGTCGTACTCAGCGTCGGGGACGAAGCCAAGCACGAAGCTCCCCTCCTCGAGCTGCCGGACGTGGCCGTCCTTGGAGACGAGGATTGGGTTGTCGTGCCCCGCGCGCACGTAGCGCAGGAGGTGCGTCTCCTTGTCGATCGACCCCAGGAAAAACGTCACGAACTTGCCGGCATCTGTGTTCCTGTGAACCAGCCGGTTCAGGTTCTCGGTGGTCATCTTGAGATCGAACTCAGGCTGGAAGGCGTGGCAGTGCAAACCCGCCTGGACGTTTGACATCAGGAGCGACGCGGGGAGGCCCTTGCCGGAGACATCGGCGATCGTGAAGATCAGCGGCTTCCCGCCGCCGAGGTCGACGACGTCGTAGTAGTCGCCTGATACGGCCAGGGAGCTCACGTTGATGCCCCACACATCGAGCCGCTCGACGCGTGGAATCTCGTCGGGCAGGAACTTCTCCTGCGTCTTGCGGGCGGTCCGAAGCTCCTTGTGCACACGCTCGTTCTCGACGGCCTCCGCGTGCAGCTCTTTCGTCGTCTCCACGTGGTTGCTGACGAGCGTGAACGCTCCGACCAGCAGCAGGCTGCCCAGGACGAGCCCGCCCGGGAGCACCAGGTCGGCCCTGGCGTGCAGGAATCCCGTCGCCACGAGGCACACGACGATCACACCTAACGCCGTGAACGCCGCGAGCGCCGGACGTCTCCTCGACATCACCAGCATGCAGATCACACACCAGACGAGGATCCACAGGAGCGCGATCTGCCACGATGCGTCCCGGATGGGCGCCCCGCGGATCAGCGTCTCGGTGATGGCGCCGAGAACGACCACACCTGGCAGTCCGAATGCCTCCACTCCGCCTCCGATATCCTGGAGCCTCGGGACCGTCACGAAGTCCGTGGAAGGATCATCGACCAGACCGACGAGCGCGATGCGACCAGGAACCCGCGCGAGCGCCTCTCTATCCTCGTTGTAGATATCCTTGTAGGAAACGACGGGTATGGTCACCCGCATCGACGGGAACTCGATCGGGATGCTCCCGTCCGCCTCCACGCCCGCGAGACGCTCGGGAAGGGACTCGAGTCCTAGGCGCGTCAGGCGCTCGTCCCTGTCGAACCTCCGGACGGTCCCGTCGGAATCAGTCCGGACGTCCGCCACAAACGCGCCCAGCGACGCGTTCACGAGAAGTGAATCCGGGAGACTCGCAGTCAAGAGAACAGAAGTGTCCCCGGACCTCGCGGACTTGCGCTCCTCACGGAGCGACATGACCATGAACCCTTTGCCGGAGGTGCGAAGCGCCTCGGCGAACTCCACGGGTGGGTCATTGAACGTGTCCGCGCCGAGGGCAAGGTCGAAGACGATCGCGCGAGCGCCGGCCGCGTCGAGGACGCGCACGACATGAGCGTGCTTCTCGGTGTGTCTAGACAGTGGGAAAACCGGTTGGTCGAGGAGATCATTCCTCGTCGGGCGATCGATCCCGACGACGACCACCTCGGTCCAGGGAGCGACGGGACGCTTGGAGTGGAAGTAGTTGAAGAACCTCGCGTCAAGCGGCGCCCAGAATATCGGCTTGGCGACGTACGCCAGTGGAATGAGATAGACGAGGGGGAGCAGGCGCTTGAGCCAGCTCCCCGGTCGTCCTCTGCCTGATCTCACTCGTCACCCCGGGCTGCAATCAGATCTTCGTACGCCTGCTTGTAAAGCCCGATGTCGGCGAAGGCCCTCGCCCTCCACATGCGCGCCGAGCGCCCCTGTGCGGGCGATGAGGCCGCCACGTCGAACCGGTAGATCGCTTCCTCGTGGAGCCCGGAGGACAGGAGCAGGACGCCCGCTTCCAGATCTCCGAGCCCCTCGATCGCCTGGTCGAGACGCTCCTCTTCCTGGGGCGTCATGACGACGAAGCCGCGCCAGCCAGTCTCTCCGTCCCACCCCTCCGCGTCAGGCTGGACCTTCCATACATACTCCTCGCCGGGAACGAGTTCCTCGAGCACCGCACCGTTGTCGCGAACGACACGCGTGACCTCGTCGCCGTCCGACGGGGCGAGCGTAAGCGTGTAGCTGTCGACGCCGGGGACTTCGCTCCAGAAGAGGCGCGCGTCGGTCGCCCGCGCTCTGCCCTCGGGTGCGGGGAGGATCTGAGTGGGCGCCTCGGTCGGGAGTGACCAGTCGCGCACGGTGCGCGTGCGGAGCGGCTGCCTGCGGCTCTCGCCGATCCAGTCGGCGAGCTGGAGACGAACCCAGGCGGCCAGGTCTCCCACGAGTCCGCCGGCCGCCGCGAGCTGCATCTCGGCCGGACCCTTGAGATCGAACGCCTCACCCGCCGGGGTGAACCCGCTGCACTTCGCCCCGGACCTGACGAAGATCGTGTCGCCCTCCCTGAGGACATATCCCTCTCTCACCACCTCGTCGGCGTCTCCGCGGAGCACGGCGACCTCACCAGAGACCGACACCACGAGACCTCCCGAGGAATCTCTCGCGTGGGCGGCCAGCGGCAGGAAGAGGCAGAGGCAGAAGAGCGTGAGCCCCATTCGGGCCCTCTTCGATGAAAGCACGCGCATGGCAGACCTCCTTCGTCGATGTTCGTCTTAAGGACCGGTGCTGCTCCTAAGGGCGCGCTCCAAGGCGCCTCTACGAATAACTACAGATGAGGGACTCCTCAGGTTCGCGGCATTGTGCGCCCCGTGTGCGACGTCGGAAAAGCCCCTGCAGTTGGGGCTCCTACGGCTCGCTCCAGCCGCGAACGAGGTCTTCGTACGCCTCCTCGAAGAGGCCTATTTCGGCCATCGTCTGGGCTCGCCAGCGACGGGCCGACGGAGTCTGCGGGCCGGAGCGGACCGCGGCGTCGAGGCGGTAGACCGCCTCCTCGTGCAGACCGGCTGACAGCAGAAGAACGCCCGCCTCCAGGTCGCCCATCGATCGAAGCGCGTCGTCCAGATTCGTCTCCTCCTCCGCGAGCATCACGCGGAAGCCGCGCCACTTCGACTGCCCGGTCCATCCGTCGATCGCCGGCCGCACTTTCCAGACGTACTCCTGCCCGGGGATGAGATCGTCGACCACCAGCTTGTGGCTCCTGATGAGCCTGCTGGCTTCATCGCCGTCCTCGGACACGAAGGTGACCATGTAGCTGTCGATACCCGGTACCGAACCCCAGTAGAAGATCGCGCCCTCCGGACGGACCTGTCCGCCGGACGCGGGGATGATGGGTGCCGGTGTCAGAGTCTCGACCTCCCAGTCGCGCATCAGCGTCCTGGTCACGATGGGCTGGCGCCTACTCTCGCCGATCCACTGGGTAAGCTGCCTGCGCACCCAGAGCGAGACGCGATCGAGAACGCCTTCGGCCCCGACTACCGCGAGGCGCAGCTCACCTGGGCCCGGCAGGTCGAACGGCTCGCCCGAGGGCGTGAAGCCGGTGCACCTGGACCCGTCCTGAGCCGAGATGATGTCGCCGTCCTGAAGAACGAGCCCCTCGGTCACCGGCCCGCTGGATCCTTCCCGCTCGACGGCAACGTCACCCCTCACGGAAACGACGACGCCGGCGCAGACACTGGTCGACTCGCCGCTCGCCGGCTCGGCCGAGAGTGGAATCGAATTCGCCAACGTCAAGGACAAGACGACGGCCCACAGAAACGCATGTCTCAAGGGCGTAACCTCCTCCTCGCGCGCACTGTGGCCCCTTTTCGTGTGCGCGGCTCAAGCTCGATACTACCGCACGAGGGCAGAATCCCCAACCATGATGAACTACAATCAACGGGGAACGGTGGTTCGTGCTGATCTTCGAGCTCCTAGCTCCTATCGCCGATCAGGACGAACGCGGACCAGTAATAGGGGTGTTCGTACGGAGTGTATCCATCCTCGTCGGTGTAGCTCCTCAGCCACTCCTTGGCCTCGCGGAGCGCGTCCGCCTTGCTCATGCCAGTGCCCGCCTCGCCAGCCCCGCCCGCCTCGCTCGTGCCGGCGCTCCCGTCGCCGGCCCTCTCCCTCGCTCGGCTTCCGAACCTGTTCTCGTAGAAGCGGCGCATGAGAAGCGACGTTGCCGTGTCCTCCACCTTCCAGAGACTCACCAGGAGACTCCGCGCGCCGGCCTGAAGGAACGCGTGTGCGAACCCGATGTAGCCCTCGCCCACGACCTCCCGCCCGAGACCGGTCTCGCACGCTGAGAGAGCCACGAGATCGCAGTCGAGGTCCCACTCGCGGACGATCTCTCCAGCCGTCAGGAGACCATCGTAGATGCGCTCGCCGGCGAGGGCCGACTCGAGCGGATCGGGAAGTCCGACCTGGGAGAGCACAAGAGCGGACTGCTCGGGGCGTTCGTCGTCGACGAGCGCGTGTGTGGCCAGGTGGATGATACCGAAGTCACGGAGCCTGTCGTCCACTCCCAGGGCGACCAGTTTCTGCTCCGTTGCGTCCGGTCCGAGGAGCACCGTAGCGTTCTCGGCCAGCGACGACAGGGCCGCGACCTCGTCCCGCGAGCCGGGCAGGCGCGGGAGTCCCTCCACGGAAGATCTTTCCGTCCCGCCGGCGCTTCGCGTGCCGGATTCCTCGTCCGCCCGTGTGCCGGACTCTCCGTCGGTCGTGCGGCCGACGTCACGACCGCCGCGGGTTCCCCCGCTCGCAGCGTCTCCCTCTCCACCGCTCGGAGCGTATCCCTCTCCCTCCATGGCCCTAAGGTCCGCCTCGGTGAACGGAGGGTCGCCCAGAAGAAGCATGCTTTCGGACCGACCGGCGCCCGCGCCGCGCTCGTCCAACCATGCGTAGACCGTGGCCGAGGGAGCGTACGACACGGCGAACTCGTCGCCCAGAAGCGCACCGGAGGGGCGCACGAACGTCTCGACCGGAACGCCCAGCATGACGCCGGAGGGCAGCACGACCAGCTTGTCCGCTCCCTCGAGGGCGAACGCGAGGGGCTCAATGCGCTCTCTCCATAGACCTCGCGCGTCCCTCCGAACGCCGGTCATCGAGGACGACGGATTCGCAAGCTGGTCACGGTACCTCCCGTATCGCCGCCTGGACGAGCGCCCTCCGCTGCTTCCGGACCCGCTCTCGCATCGGGCCCACGCAACCGCGCCGGACTCCCGCATGACGTAGCCCCACGACTCGCTCTGCTCGTCCCCTATCTCCACATCGAGCCATCCGACGATGGCCGTCCCGGGGTCGAGAGCGTCCTGCACGCGGCCGAGCTCGAAGATGTGTCCCTCGGTCAGGGGATACTTGTCCGCGACCAAACTCTGGAAGTCGCTCCACTCCGCTTCGGCGTTGAGCAGCATCCTGCGCGCGTCGACGACGAGCGCCGCCGCTCTGCCGGTCGTGTCGGACTCCGCGGCCGAGAGATAGGCGATCAGTTCCTGCTCCAAACCCCCGAGGACCGATTCGAGGGAGTCCTCGCGCGCCGATTCTCCGGCTGTGAGAGCGCGCTCCTCGCTGGCCATCAGAAGGTCTGAGAGCGCCCTTCCGAGCGCCTTCTCGGCGGC
>JAUWRQ010000154.1 GCA_030610515.1 Candidatus Eiseniibacteriota bacterium
CGGACGGTCTTCAGGGTCGGACCTCTGGAATTCGCCGACGGGATGGAGAAGCTCGTGACGGTCGGCCCGTCGATGGTGGGAGGGTGCTGCGGCACCAGACCCGAGCACACAAGGATGCTCAGGGAGCGGCTCGTCGACGTTCGGCCGGTCGCACGGGACGTGCCGCGCGCGCTCAGGCTCTCGAGCAGGATGAGAACGGTCGGGATCGGGAGCGGGTTCCCGTTCGCGATCGTCGGTGAGCGGATCAACCCGACGAACCGCGAGGACCTCACGAACGAGATTCTGGAGGGGCGCACCGAGGTCACTCTGCGCAACGCGCGCGCTCAGGATGAGGCCGGAGCGCACGTGCTTGACGTGAACGTCGGAGTTCCGGGTGGGAACGAGTCGGCGGCCATGCTCCGCGCCGCGCTGGCGCTCGAGAACTCCGTGGCGGCCCCGCTGTCCCTGGACTCCATGAACCCGGACGCCTTCGAGGCCGCGCTCCCCGCGCTCGCGGGCAAGCCGCTCCTGAACTCGGTGACCGGGGAAGCCCAGAAGCTCGAGAAGGTCCTACCGCTGGCGGCCCGGTTCGGCGCCGGCGTCGTCTGCCTCGCGCTCGACGAGAACGGGATACGCGCGAGTGCTGCGGACAGGGTGTCTGTCCTTCGCAAGATCGTGGAGAGCGCCGACCGGCACGGCGTTCCGCGCGAGCACCTCGTCGCCGATTGCCTCACGCTGGCCGTGTCGGCCGAACAGGAGCGGGTCCCCGAGACCTTGAGGGCCGTCGAGATGGCGTCGAAGGAACTGGGGCTTCCCACGATACTCGGCGTCTCGAACGTGTCGCACGGGCTTCCGAACCGAAGCACCCTGAACACGAGCTTCCTCGCGATGGCCATGGAGCGCGGGCTCGACGCCGCCATCATGAATCCCTTGGACGAATCGATGATGGCGACCGTTCGCGCGTCCTCCGTGCTGACGCTCCGCGACAGGGACTCGGCAGGGTACATTCGCGAGCACATGAAGCGGCGCAAGAAGAGGAAGGCCGAGGCAGAAGGCCCTCCGTCCGAGGACACGATCGAGGGCCGGTTGCGTCAGGCCGTCCTGGACGGGAACACGACCGACGTCGGGACGCTTCTCGATGAGGCGCTGGCTGCGGAGCTCGAGCCGCGGGACCTGAATGACCGGGTCCTCGTTCCGGCGCTCGAGGAGGTCGGGAAGCGATTCGAGAAGAAGGAGTGCTTTCTGCCTCAGATGATGCTCGCCGCCGAGACGGTGCAGCGTGGGTTCGAGAAGCTCAAGCCGCTCTTCCCGAAGTCGGAGGACGCGCGCGCAAAGGCCACGGTGATCCTGGCCACGGTCGAGGGCGACGTGCACGACATAGGGAAGAGCATCCTGGCGAGTGTGCTCGAGAACCACGGATACAGGGTCGACGATCTTGGGAAGAACGTGCCGGCTGCCAAGATCGTCCAGGCGGCGCGCGACGAGAGCGCCGACGTGGTCGGGCTCTCATCGCTCATGACCACGACCGTGACGCACATCCCGGAGGTCATTGCGGCTCTGCGCGACGCCGGGCTCGGCTGCAAGGTCGTCGTCGGCGGCGCTGTGGTGACGAGGCGCTACGCGAAGTCCGTGGGAGCGGACGGCTACGCCAGCGACGCGCCGGGCGCCGTGGGTATGCTCCGTGACCTCCTCGAAACGCGCTAGTCTACCTCAACGTCGGAGTAGCAGTGCTCGTCGGAGTAGCAGCCTCGCAAGTTGTCGATCGCGCCTTCGGCTGCCTGGGCGGATTCCTCGATGAAGTTGTTGTCCTCGTAGGCGTCGTCCCGGCAGGGTTCCTCTGCCGTGAGCTTGAAATCATAGATGAGATAGCCCGTTTGGTAGGAATGCGCGCAGGTGTGAAAACAGTACGTTCCCGGGTGGAACGTGTAGAAGGACCAGCTCAACGAGTCCCCCGCGTCGACGTCGCTTCCCTCGGACCAGTACTCCTCACCGTCGGCCCCCTCGAAACCGCGTACCCAGCTCAGGCCCTGGACCTCCTTCATCCAAGCGTGGATTAGTACCTTCGCCGTTTCTGCCAACGAGAACTCGAAGAAGTCGTGGTCATCGCCGTCCGTGATTGAGAGCGTTCGGTAACGTCTGCCGAGTTCGACGGGCGTCGCCTCGGCAGAGCTTCCGTTCGGCTCGAAATAGTCGTCGAGGTGGTCCGTGTCCAGCGTGCCAGTCTGGAACGACGTCGTGTCGGGATCGATGGGGTTTCCCGATTCGTCCGTGACGCTTCCGCTGATTGTGAAATTGTGCCGGACCTCGGCTGCGTAGAGCGTGCTTGGAATGAAACTTGCCGTGTGCGTCGCATCGTCGTACTCGACGTGACCCTTGGGCGCTCTTCCGGAGACGGTGATCGTCGTGTCGTTGATGGTAGATGCGTCCATCGATTCAGAGAACGTGACATCGATCCTCGAGATCAACCCGATGTCCGTCTGGCCGTCAACGATGCTCATCTGCGACACTCCGGGCGGTGTCGTGTCGCCGGGCCCAGGGCCTCCGTCACTTGAGGTGCACGATGCGATGGCGACGCACACAAGAAGCGTGAGAGCCGCTCGGGTGAGTCTGATTGCCATGCTGTGGCCTCCAGTGTTTCTCTCGCTCGCCGGACGCGGTAGCTGGCCCGCCGCGTCAATAGAGCTCGGTGCGCAACAGGCGCCCCGTCGGGTTACAGCAGCCCCTTCACGAACCCGCCGTCAACTTGGACTGTGACGCCGGTTACGTACTTGGCGGCGTCGGACGCCAGGAACGCGACCATCCTCGCGATGTCCGCCGGTTCGCCGAATGAGCCCAGCGGCACGGAAGCGTACATCCCCGCAGCTATCTCATCCTCGCTCTTGCCTTCGCTCGCGGCCCTCGCGGCGATGAGCTCGGTCATGCGGTCGGTCGCCGTGAATCCCGGGCACACGACATTCACCCGGAGACCGTCCGGCCCCAGCTCGTTCGCGGCCGTCTTCGAAAGCCCCACGACCGCCGCCCGGACGGCGTTCGAGAGGACGAGCCCCTTGAGGGGTTCCTTGACCGACACGGACGCGAGATTGACGATGCTCCCGCCGCCCGCGTCGCACATCGCGGGGACGACGGCTCTCATGAGGCGCACGACGCTCATGAGATTCAGCGTCACCGCCTTCATCCAAGTCTCGTCGTCGAAGTCCATGAACCGCCCCGCCGGTGGCCCGCCCGCGTTCGTCACGAGTACGTCGATGCCGCCCAATCCGTCCGACACCTGCTCGACGAGCGACTGCACCTGAGCTCCGTAGGAGAGGTCGGCCTGAATCGCCACCACCTTCCCGCCGGTCTCGCTCGCGATGTTCTCCCGAGCTTCCTCGAGCGCTTCCACACCGCGCGCGCAGATGGCGACGTAGGCGCCCGCGCGAGAGATCTCGAGCGCGCACGCCCTGCCGATCCCCGCGGAAGATGCTGTAACGAGAGCCCTCTTGCCCTTGAGTCCGAGTTCCATCGCGTCTCCTGAGTACAGCACCGGCGGATTCTGCCCGATCGTGTCTCTTCGCTACAGCACCGGCAGATCGTGCTCGATCTCGTACGGAGTCACGATGCTCCGGTAGTCGTTCCAGACGGCCATCTTGTTCCTGAGGAGTTTCTCGAACGTCTCGTCGCCGAGCGTCTCGCGGAGAAGCTCGCTCTTCCTCGCGACGGCGATCGCCTCGGAGAGATTGCCCGGAAGCACGTCGATTCCTCGCTTCTCCCGGTCCTCAGGCGTCATCGCGAAGATGTTCTCCTCTATGTGACTCCGGAGCTCTAGCTTCTCGTCGATTCCCTTGAGACCGGCAGCCAGCATGACGGCGAACACGAGGTACGGATTGCAGGCGGGGTCCGGGCAGCGCAGTTCGATTCGCGTCGACATCTCGTGTCCCGGTCTGTAGCGCGGAACGCGGACCAAGGTGGAGCGGTTCATGCTCGCCCACGAGATGTACACGGGAGCCTCGTATCCCGGAACCAGCCTCTTGTACGAGTTCACCCACTGGTTCGTGACCAGCGTCATCTCTCTCGCGTGCTGGAGGAGTCCCTCGACGTATGACTTCGCTACAGACGAGAGGTGGGATTCGTCTCCGGCGTCGTAGAAGACGTTCTTCCCATTGGCGAGGAACGACTGGTGGAGGTGCATGCCGCTTCCGTTCTCTCCGTAGATCGGCTTCGGCATGAAGGTGGCGTGCACGCCACCGCGCTGCGCTATCTCCTTGACGACGAGCTTCGAGAGCATGACACGGTCGGCGACGTCGAGCGCGTCTCCGTAGCGGAGGTCTATCTCGTGCTGGCTGGGCGCGACCTCGTGGTGTGAGCACTCGACCGGAATGTCGAGCGAGTCGAGCGCGACGATCGTCTCCTTCCGCAGCGCCTCACCGAGGTCCGGCGGCATGAGGTCGAAGTATCCGGCGCGGTCGAGGGGGCCCGGGTCCTCGGCGCTGGTGAAGTAGAAGTACTCGAGCTCGGGTCCGACGGTGAACGTCCAGCCGCGCTCCTCGGCGCGGGCGAGCACTCTGCGGAGCGTCGACCTCGGGTCGCCTGCGTACGGCGTCCCGTCCGGCTGGAGC
>JAUWRQ010000073.1 GCA_030610515.1 Candidatus Eiseniibacteriota bacterium
CAGGTCGATGAGCTCACCGCCGACCCGAACCTCGTACTGTGCGGGAGCAGCGATAGTCAGCTGCTCGATATCGAACTCGTCCGCGCCGATGTTCGCCGCGGTCGGGACACCCAGCACGTGGACTCTGGTGCCACCCGAAAACTCCATCTTGACCACGCGCCGGTGGACGATCCGGCTGTCATCGACGTACTCGATGTTGTCGGGATCGTAGCTCACGGAGGAGCTGGCCAAGAGTCCCGTGTTCACTACAAGCTTCTCGCCTTCGCTCCCGACGATCGCGTCGAACATCCGCTCGCCCTCGCTCTTCAGACTCTCTATGTAGTCCCCTCTTTCCTCGACGCGGGCGCGGAAGTCGTAGTTCGGAAGCACCTGGAACGCCTTCGGAAGCTCCGTGCGAGTGAGCTGCCAGAGCACCTCGTACGGGTCCGAGCAGTGCCCCGCCTCATCCCTCCACGCGGGATGGAAGCGGTCCAGGAGCCTGCAAAGCACTGCACCGCTCGTCCTGTAGCGATCCCTCCGGTACCAGTCCAGATCCCGCGGCTCGCCCAGACACACCACCGTGTCGATCGGCGAGCCGAGACTGCCCGCGAGGAGAGCCTCCGCCTTTCCATCGAGATGACCCGGCGCCCTGCGTCCCGCGCGCTGGCCGACGTACGAGGAGACGCCCGCCAGTCGTTCCAGCCGCCGCTCGTACGCCTCCGCCGCGGGGCTGCCCAAGCGCAGCCTGCGATAGGTCCGGACAGCCACGAACTCCCGGGTCCACCGGCCGAGGGAATCGTCCGGCGCAAGCGACGCCCTGGACAGAAGCTGGCATTCGATGTCCGAGAGCACCAGGTTTTCGGCCGTGAGTGGGTACCCGTCGATGGGAGGAGCGATGCGGAGAAGGTCCGGGCACTCCTGCGTGAGGTGGACCCGGAAGGCCTGCTCGAACGCGGTTCCGAGCGCCTCTCTGTCGAAGCGGTCCCACGACAGAAACGCGGTGGCCACTCCGTTCAGCGTTCCGCTCCCTGGAGCGAACGCGGCCGCGCTAACGGCGTGGAACGTCTTGCGCGATCGCCCGGAGGTACGCCTCTTTTCGAAGGCAGAGGGAGGATCAGGGTGGTTCACCAGGAAACAGAAACCTCCGCCACCCTCGTAGAGGGCGAAGGCCGTCTCCGATATCTTCCAGCCGGGCCAGAGCTCTCGTGAGAGCCCATCCAGCTCGCGAATGGCGGAGAGTCTGAGTATCGCCCCCTCGACGGCCTCGTCGGGAGGCTCGACGGCGGCCGCCGGGGAAGCGGCCAGAGCCACCACCGTCGCACAGATAAAGATGCTCCTCTTGGGGAACGTGCCTGCCATTCGCGTCACCTCAAGTCAGCGTGGCGGTCGCGGGTGACATCCCATACTACGACCACCGCACACGGCACGGCAAGTACCTGCATCATCACATATGACAGCGAGCGAGCCCCCTCAGTTACATCCGCATCGGAAACGGCCGGGGCGCGCGGAGCCCCGGCCGCACCGTGCGCCCGATCAAGCCAGGCGCGTCTAGAGGATGTCCCTGAGAACGAGCTTCGCCGAACTCCCGCGCCCCTCCCGCAGAATCCCGAACGTGTGTTCAGTACCGGAGTCCCCGCGAAGGAGTTCCCGGATGGAAACGAGGTCAAGATCCGCAGCATCGATCCCGTCGATCGACGTCACGATGTCCCCGACAGCGAAACCCGCGTCCTCCGCCGGCGTTCCGGGGGCGAAGTGGAAGACCTCGAGTTCCCCCTCGTCGGTCCGCCACAACTGGAGCCCGCTTCTGTCGACCGGGAAGTCGAGGCCGAAATCGTCGCCCTTCTCAACGGTGACTTGCTGGTTCTCGTAGTCGAGATAGAGAACGAAGTGCCGGAGGAGCGTGTTGCCCACGTTGCCGATCCTCTCGCTGCCCCCGAAGGCCCCTACAACCTGCTGGACCGGACACGCGATGCGCGAAGCCTCGACCTCGAATCCGGCGAACTCGATGCTTTCGAACCTGAGGAGCCTGCTCTCGATCCTGCCGCCGGCACCGAACCCGATGACCTCAACGCCGTTCCGGTCGAGGAATCCATGCTCCTCGGCGTACGGATAGTGAAAGGAGACCCCGCCCGCGCCCAGATCGAGCGTCCACCAACCAGAGTGCTCCCCGTCCACGATGGCCTGGACCCCGAAGATGTTGCCGGAGAGCGGGGCGTCGAGCGTCACTCCGTCGCCCTCGTACACGAACGATGAAGGCTCGTGGAACGTCAGCAGCGCGTTCGCGTAGTCGACACGGGTGACGAATCGCGAGAGGAAGTCGTACCCGAGGATTCCTCCGATCTTGAGATCGGCCGTCCTTTCGAAGAGCCCGCTGATCCCGATGACAGCCGCGGTCTGCTCGGCGAACTCGATCCCGGGAACGGAGAACGCCGGGAGTGTCACGAACGATACGTCGACCGTCGACCCAGCGCCCACGCCCTTCACCTTCCCCTCGGGCTCGAGCCCGAGATCGGCCGCGAACTCCGAGTCGATGACGCTCGAGCTCGCGCCCGTATCGAGAACCCAGAGGAGCTCGCGCCCACCCATCGTCACGGGAAGGAAGATGTGCCGCTCGATGAACCGGAAGGGAACGTCGACGGAGGTCTCTCCACCGACGAACGAGTAGTCGTCGGCGTCTTCCGCCGGAGGATCGAACACTGAGGGGTCGAACGACGGGTTCGGCTCGTAGCCGATGATCTCAACCGTCTGCGTCTGTCCGATCCGCTGGTCCGTGGTCACGTCCACGAACGGGCGAAGTATCCCGTTTGCCTCCCTGTAGTCGTGGTGGAGTGTGTGGCTCTCGTCGTTGTTCCGGGCATCGACGGTCTTCCGAATCAGGAAGCTCATCGTGTCGACACACATGAGCGTGTAGCTCTCGTCGATCGTGTTCGCCGCTCTCACCACGTAGCACTCGGACCCCTCGACGGTCTCGGTGCCTTCGAAGGTCACGACGAAGATCTCGGAGTCGGGCTCGAGGTGCTCGTACCGCTCCATGCGCAGCATCAGGTCCCGCCTGCGGAGGGCGGCTTCGTCACGAACGAGCGTCACCCTCCCGTTGGCGTCAACCTCCCACGAGACCTCCCCGTTGTCCCCGGTCGTCTGCTTGATGATCCCGAGGTCGACCTCCGTGCGGTGGATCCCGGGACCACCGCTCAGATGCCTGATCGTGCCGGTGAGCCCCGCGACGGAAAGCGTGCCCTCGAGCGAATACGGCCCCTCCGACTTGAGCCGCTCGAGCCCGCCGATGGCCTCGTAGTGTCTCTCGAGGATCTCGTACGGGTCCGTGAGCCCCTGCTGCGCGAGAGCCGGCACGGTGAGTGCCAAGGTCAGAGCAAGGATGATGATCAGGCGTCCGCGGTCCAACATATTCGGCCTTTCTCTACGTTCCCTGTGTGAACTGCGATGCGATGGTTATCCAGGTGTCTCAACGGCGGAGCCGCCGTGTCCCTCGTCAGGCGACGGGACCGGGGCTTTCGCTTCCTCCCGAGCGGAGGTAGTCCACGACCTCGTCGCGCATGAGCACCCAGAGGGTGTAGATGCCGAGGGCGGTGCCCAGGGGGATGTCCAGGAGGTCGATGGCGCCCACGATGAGAGCCAATATCCGTGCCCAGGGCCGCCTGCGCAGCAGCCCGATGCCTCCGATGACGCCGGGGATCGAGACGACGATGAGCATCGTACCGACGATACCTCCGACCGTCGCTAGAATGACGTTGGCCTGCGGATCGTTGGTTATCGAGCCGAGCACCGAGAAGAGCGTGAAGATGCCGATGCCGAGCACGAACCCGAGGGCGTGATAGACGATGTGGAAGACGCCCAGGAGCGTCAGGTGCTTATCCGCCCACTTGTGATCGTCCATGGTACCTCCCGTGGTTCATCCTTCGACCGCCGCTAGGTATCGTGCGGGGTCATGAGTGTGGCGGCCTTGGCGGGCCCTCGCAGGTCACCCGTTGCGGGCGCACCTCGCGCGGCGGAGGGCCCACCTTTGGCCTCTCGGGGGGACTCTTCGTGCGGCAGAGAACGCTCCTCCACCGATTCTCTGACCATCTTCACGACAACCATCGTGAGGTCGTCGGCCTGAGCCGCTCCCTCCGTAAAGTCCTTGACGCTCGAGTAGACCCTCTCTTCGATCTCCCTGGCGGACGCGCGGCAGTGCGCCGCGAGCACCTCCTCCAGCCTCTCCTCGCCGTACATCTCGTCCCGTGGGTTCGTGGCCTCGGTGATGCCGTCGGTGTAGAGCACGAGGTCATCTCCGGGCCCCAGGGTCATCTCGCCTTCCTCGTACTTCATTCCGGGCATGATGCCTATCACTACACCACCGCACTCCAGGTATTCCTTCCGGCCGTCGGCGCGCAGCACGCAGGGCGGGTTGTGCCCGGCGTTCACGTACCGGACGTGGCCGGTCTTCGTATCGAGAACACAGTAGAAGAACGTGATGAACCCACTGTCCTCGGTCGACCTGTAAACAAGGCTGTTGACCTTCTCGATGAGGCTGCCCGCCGGCACGCCGCTCTCGGAGAGCGCGCGAACGGCGGCCTGGACGGTGGCCATGAGTATCGCGGCCGGAGGTCCCTTGCCCGCGACGTCGCCGATCGTGATCGCCAGCTTGCCGTCGCCGAGCTCGATGACGTCGTAGCAGTCGCCCCCGACGTGCCTGGCCGGTACGGTGAACGCGAACAGATCGAGCCCGGGTATGTTCGGGAACGTCTTCGGCAGCAGCCCCATTTGTATGTCGCGGGCGACCTCCATCTCTCTCTCGAGCCCCGCCCGCGCTGCCGACTCGTTCTCTATCTGCTCCCTCAGGCGGTCGTGGGCGTATGTCAGAGCGCCGACGACGAGTGCCAAGACTCCGTTCACGGTCATCACCATGATCGCCAGCCGAACCTGATACAGAAGCAGGAGGGGGTTGATGATCATCGCGAGACCGCTTCCCAGCACGCTTCCGCCGAGGAGCGTGGCCAGCGCCAAAGGAACGCGGATGTACGCGGGTAGCCCGCTCCAGCGCGGCAGAACGAACCGCACCGTCACCAGGGCCGTGAACCCGACCACGTTCGCGTAGATCACGCTCATCGGTACGAGCGAGGCGTTGATCGCTTCGCCCTTGGCGAAGACGAGAATCCCCGCGCCGATCAGAAGGCCTGCCGCGGTGTTCGCGAGCGCCCAGAGCCCGATCGTCTTCCCCCCGAGCTGACCTGGAATCCTGTGCGAGGTGATGCCGCGCGCATCCCCACTCATTCGCTTAGCCCTCCGTGGCCTGCGGAGTCGGTGGCGGTGACGGTGCCGGGGGCCGCGTGCCACCCGGGAACGCGTCCGGAAGTCCCTCCGGCCGCGCGGGCGGCGCCTCGAAAGCGCCGTTGAGCCTCGTCTCCTTGCGCTGCAGGAGCGCGCCGATCCCGAAGAAGATGATGACGATCCCGATCAGGGTCCCGGCCACCGGTATGGCCGTGACGGCGAACACGAGGAGAAGCCCCAGCAGCATCGCGGGGACAGCTGATACGTCGAAGCGGCCTCCACGTCTGAGGAGCAGATTGCCCAGCCATATCGCCACGTAGAACTTCGAGATGTAGAGCGCGATGAGATAGGCCAGGAGCAGCATGAGCGACAGCGGAATCGTAATGATCAGGACGAGCGTGATCAGGATGATGATCGGGATGCAGATGAACGCAATGAACCCGATGCCGAGGCTCTTCAGCGGCTTGGTCCTGATGATCTCCGCGGTCTTCAGGGCGTGGTCCTTGGTCAGAGCCACGATGACGCTGCCCGCGATGATCGCCGCGATGAACTTGAAGATCCAGAGGAAGGCGCCGAAGCCTCTCGGCAAACTGAACTTGGGCTTGTACTCGGAAACAGGTCTCTCGAACGTTATGGAGCCCGCAACGGCGTCGGGCCGGAAGTCCATCTCGGCGGGACCGCTGTACTTCAGGTCGCCGCCTATCGAGCCCGTGGGCCCGATGGTCAGCCCCCCGTCGGTCCGGAGCTCTGCGTTCCCACCGATGACGCCGTTGACGGCCACTGTTCCGCCCGCGAGCGACACGTCCTGCTTCACCTCGCCGTTCAGGAACATCATCCCGCCAGCCGCGAGGAGGTTCCCTTCAATGATGGCACCGTCACTCACGGTTATGTTCGCAGCGAGGGCCAGGACGTCGCCCTTTATCGTGCCGTCGATGTAGAGGTTCTGGCAGAAGATGCGGAGGTCG
>JAUWRQ010000282.1 GCA_030610515.1 Candidatus Eiseniibacteriota bacterium
CCAATGCTAAGCTGCCGGAGTCGGTCACGGAGTTTCAGCCGCCGCCTGATCCCGAGGGGAAGGCGACGGAGGAGCGGAGCTGGAGCACGATCAAGGCTCTGTACCGGTAGAACGAAGACGCAAGGACGTAGCGACGGGTGGTGCATCGTGCGCCACCCGTCGTGCTTTGGTGCGTCGGGCTCCCCGGCCGTCCGCCGGTATGTTGCCCTCCTGTCGATGTGTTGGCCGCCCGTGGGCCCCGGGCGAGTTCCCGCGCCCGGGCAGAGGCTCTCCGCGTTCCGGTCTGAGGCGCCAGTCACTGGGCGTGCTTTTGGCTCTTCACTTCAGGGGGTCTACCGCTGTATACTTCTCACGACGTCATGCAGGCTTCGGCCCAGGCCAAGGAGGCAGTGATGAGATTTGCAATCGTCGTTCTTGTGTCCGTCCTTCTTCCATGCGTGGTGTTCGCCGAGCCGGTGAACCTCGTGAACACGGTCGACAGTTCGGGGGGCAGCTGGGACCCCGGCGCGGCGCGAGCCGTGGTCGATTCGGTCCCGTCGCCCGAGATGAGCCCAATGGGTGTCGAGTGGGTTGAGTTCGGGCGTGGCGAGCTGTACCACGTCGACGAGACCGTCGGTAATGTCTATTCCATCACACCGGATGGGGTTGCGACGTTGCTCTTCGACATCCCGACTGCCACGGGCTACGTTGGCGCGAGCGGCAATGGTATCTGCTACGTTGAGGAGGCGAGCGTCCCCTATCTGTACATCGCTGACTACAACGGGTTTGACGGAGTTGATCGCATCTACAAGTTCACCCCAGCAGGCGCGTTCGTCGCCGGGTGGGACGTCGACGCCTTCCTCGGTCAGGCCCTCGGGATCACCTACGACGGGACCTACTTCTGGGTCTCGAGCCTGGAGCGCGGCGAGATCATCAAGTGCAACAGCGCGTTCGTGGAGATCGCCGCGTATCCCCACCCAGGAGGTTCGGCGGGCGGCATCGACTACGACCCGGTGAGCGGGCTCTACTACGTTATGACCTTCCCAGGCGGCATGGTCTACGTGTGCGACGACATGATGGTCCCGCAGTACTCGTTCGTCTCTCACGCGACTGCCGGAAACATGTTCGGCATCTGCGTTGGGAGGTCACGCTACAGGACACTCGGGTGCACGAGCTTCGCACCGAACTACGTCTACGAGATTCTCGACGAGATCGTGAGCCCCGTCGAGGACACGACGTGGGGTTCGATCAAGGCGCTGTATCATTAGACAAGTTGTGCGATTCGGACGACAGTTTGCCTGACACGGCTTCCGGCGCGGTTCCCCCGCGCCGGAAGTCCGTTTGGGCCCGAGGAGGCGACTCGGGACCCAGCGGGAGGTAGCACGTGCACTGCGCCTCCCAGGTCGATCAGCTTCCGACATCACATCGGAGCGTGCCATTGCGCCAGAGTGGCGAACGTCATACACTCCCCGCATCCCTGCCTGGCAAGTCAAAGGAGACTCGACAGTGAACGGCATCGTGACGAGAGCAACGCGCATCTGTGGGTACGCAGCGCTCACGATACTGCTGGTCGCACCTCTGGGCTGCGGGCAGAGCGAGAGGGAGAAACCGCCGTCTGCGGAGGAGCTGGAGCTGCGCGTCGACCGCCTCCGGTCGCTGCCGTATGTGTCCGGATCATCCGCTCCAGAAGGCAAATCGGCGGGAGTGGTCCTGTTCGACGAGGAGCGAACATGCCCCGGATACAGGCTCTACACGATCGCCGGGATCGGACGGGCAGAGCTCATCTCAGAGCGGGGCAACGTCGTGCGACGGTGGGAGCGACCCGACGACTTCTGGATGCGAGCGGAGCTGTTGCCGAACGGGGACCTGATCGTCCTGGGAGCGGAGGGCCACGGGTGGCAGAAGCGGGGGACGACGAACGACCAGATTGTGGACTCGGCTCGGTACGTGATGCGGCTGAGCTGGTCGGGTGAACTCGTGTGGCAGCGGAGGCTCCTGAGCCACCATGATATCGAGCTAACGCCGGACGGCAGACTGCTGCTGCTGACGTTCGAACGCAGGAAAGACCCTCGCATCGATGCGTCCCTGGACGTGAGAGACGAGCGTCTGACTCTCCTTGGACAGGATGGGGAGGTTGTGGCGTCGGAGTCGGTGCTTGACGGAGTGTGGAGGAACCGGAACGCCTTCCCGCTCCAGCCGATCGAGCCGTCGGACACGGGCGTGCGCCGGTGGGTCGACGTCTTTCACGCGAACTCCGTTGAGTGGATGCATCACGAGAACCTGTTCTCCACACACGCTCTGTACGGACCAGACAACATCCTCATGTGCTTCAGACACCAGGACCGGATCGCGGTCTTCAACTGGCCGGAGCGCCTGTTCATATGGTCCTGGGGGATGGATGAGACAAGCGGGCCCCATGATGCTCAGGTGCTCGAGAGCGGGAACATCCTCCTCTTTGACAACGGCCTCTCCCGTGGCTGGTCCCGTGCCATCGAGCTGGATCCGCTGAGTGGGGAGATTGTGTGGACGTACGAGGCGGAACCGCGAGAGTCATTCTACACGGTCGGCAGAGGCTCGGCGCAGCGGCTTCCAAACGGCAACACGCTACTTGCGGAGTCTGATAAGGGCCGGGCCATCGAGGTCACCAGTGACGGCGACATAGTGTGGGAGTTCAACTGCCCCTACGGCATCGGCCAGCGAAGCAGAGCCTCGATCGTACGCATGGTCCATCATCCCACCGAGCGCATCGACAAGCTGCTGAAGGCGCTCGACAGACGCTCTAGACGCAGCCGACGACTCCCGAGAGACCGCCCGCGCGATTGGATGCAGGGCAGCTGCGAGGAGAAGAACAGATGAGTTCTCGACGCCGACCACAGCGCAGACGCCGCTTCCTCTCCGGAGGGACTGCAGCCGTGTTCACCGCTGCACTCGCGGCGGCGCTCCTCTTTGCAGCTGGCTGCTCGCGGCCCGGAGACGAGCGGCCGAACATCGTGATAGTCGTTCTCGATACGGTCAGGGACGACGTCGCAGAG
>JAUWRQ010000020.1 GCA_030610515.1 Candidatus Eiseniibacteriota bacterium
CGATCCGAGCAGCGTGGTCCGGAGCGACCCCCTCGAGTGACCTCTCGACCTGGCGCCGAACTACAGCCTCGGTGTCGCCCGCCTCGCGCTCGGCCAGCACCTCCCCCACGCAGACCACCGGCGTCAGAGATCCGCCGAGAACGTGGAGGAGCTTCCTGTTCACGTCTTCATCG
Organism: Candidatus Eiseniibacteriota bacterium; assembly: GCA_030610515.1. GTDB lineage: Bacteria > Joyebacterota > Joyebacteria > Joyebacterales > Joyebacteraceae > WJLY01. Next base: position 174 of record JAUWRQ010000020.1, read on the forward strand.
GTCTCGCCGAAGACCCCCCGCCTCTCGGAGTGCCCGAGGATGACATGACTGACACCCATGGCCTCGAGCATCTCGGGCGCGATCTCACCCGTCAGCGCGCCGCTCTGCTGCCACGAGGCGTTCTGCGCGCCTATCCTGATCGGGGTGTTCCTCGCCGCGTCGACCGCGGTCTCGAGCGCGACGAAGGGCGGGCACACGAGGATCTCGGCCCGCGGGTCCATGCCGGCCAGCTTGTTTCGGAGCGCGAGCAGAAAGCGCCTCGTCTCCGCGACCGTCTTGTTCATCTTCCAGTTGCCGGCCACGAGCGGTATTCGCTGCATCGTCTCACCTTCCACATGCGATATGTCAGCTTGCCTTGGGAGCGCGGCGCTCGCCTGGGAGTAGTTGTCCGGAATTCTAAGGAGCGTCCGTCAGCACCGATATGGCGGGAAGCATCTTGCCCTCGAGGAACTCGAGAGAGGCTCCTCCGCCGGTAGAGACGTGGGATATCCGGTCCGCCACGCCGATCTTGGCGACGGCGGCGGCCGAGTCCCCGCCGCCTATCACGCTCGTTGCGCCCTCGTCGGTCCTCGCAGCGACCGCGCGCGCGACCGCCTCGGTCCCCGCGGCGAACCTCGCGTCCTCGAAGACGCCCATCGGCCCGTTCCACACAATCGTGTTCGCTCGGGCTATCTCCTCCGAGAACGCGCGGACGGTGTCCGGGCCGATGTCGAGTCCCATCAGGCCCTCAGGAATGGCGTCGGCGGGCGCGAGGTCGGTCGCCGCATCGCCGGAAAGCCCTGCCGCCGTGACGACGTCGGTGGGGAGCAGGAAGACCTTCCCGAGTGCCTCCGCCCTCTCGAGCAGCCCGGCCGCCGTCTCAAGGAGATTTTCCTCGAGCAGCGAATCTCCCACTCGTCCTCCTCGCGCCTTCAGGAACGTGAAGGCCATTCCGCCGCCGATCAGGAACCCGTCAACCTTCGGCATGAGGTTGTGGATGACGCCGATCTTGTCCGAGACCTTGGCGCCTCCCAGGATGGCCACGAACGGGCTCTCGGGGTTCTCGGTCACACGCGACAGGTTCGTGATCTCGGTCTGCATGAGGAAGCCCATGGCCCTCGCGTCGAAGCGCTCCGCCGCGCCGACCGTGGAGGCGTGAGCCCTGTGAGCGGTTCCGAAGGCGTCATTAACGTAGACGTCACCGAGCCTCGCGAGTCTCTCCGCGAATCCCGGGTCGTTCTTCTTCTCCTCGGGGTGGAAGCGGAGGTTCTCGAGCAGGACGACGGCCCCATCCGCGAGGCCTCCCACGATTCGCCCGGTCTCCTCGCCGACGCAGTCCGGTGTCGAGAGGACGTGCCCCTCGAGAAGTGACGCGAGACGCTCGGCCACAGGCTCCATTCTCAGGTCGTGGCGGAACTCGCCCTTCGGTCTCCCGAGATGCGACATGAGGACGGCGGAGCCTCCCCGCTCGAGGATGTGCCTGATCGTCGGGAGCGCCCTCCTGATCCTCGTGTCGTCCGCAACCGCCCCGCCGGCGAGCGGCACGTTGAAGTCGACTCGGGTCAAGACGCGCTTGCCCGCCACGTCGATGTCCCTGACGTGGAGTTTGCGTATCACGGAAATGTGCCTTTCCGCTATGGGGCGCCTACTTCCCCGCCACGAGCTTCATCATGTCGACCAGTCTCGCGGCGTAGCCGGCCTCGTTGTCGTACCAGCCGAGCACCTTCACCATGTTTCCGCCCATCACCTTTGTGAGTGGCGCGTCGAACGTGCAGGAGTGTCTGTCGCCCACGAAGTCTATCGACACCAGCGGTTCCTCCGTGTAGGCGAGATAACCGCCGAGTGGCGGCTCGGCGGCCGCCTTCCGAAACGCCGCGTTGACTTTCTCCTCCGTCGTCGCCTTCGAGACCTCGAGGACGAAATCGACGAGCGAGACGTCGGCGGTCGGTACGCGGATCGCCATGCCGTCCAGCTTTCCCTTGAGTTCTGGAATGACGGTCGTGATGGCCTTGGCGGCTCCGGTCGTTGTCGGGATCATGGACACGGCGGCCGCACGTGCCCGGCGAAGGTCCTTGTGCGGCAGATCCAGGATCCTCTGGTCGCTCGTATAGGCGTGGACGGTCGTCATGATGCCCTTCTCGATTCCGAAGTTGTCGAGAATGACCTTGACCATGGGCGCCGCGCAGTTCGTGGTGCAGGACGCCGTCGAGATGATGTTGTGGCCGGCGGGGTCGTAGGCCCCGTCGTTCACGCCCATCACGATCGAGACGTCCGGCTCCTTGGCGGGCGCGGAGATCATGACCTTGCGCGCCCCGGCCTCGAGGTGCTTCGACGCGCCCGCGCGGTCGCGGAAGGCTCCCGTCGATTCGATGACGACGTCGATGCCCAGGTCTCCCCACGGCAGACCCGCCGGGTCGCGCTCCGAGAAGACGCGAATCGTCTTCCCGTTCACCGTGATCGAGTCGTCGTCGTGCGTGACTTCTCCGTCGAACCTCCCGTGGACCGAGTCGTACTTCAGCAGATGCGCGAGGGTTCTTGCGTCGGCCAGGTCATTGACCGCGGCCAGCTCGAAGTCGCCCGACGCGCCGGCGATCCTGAGCACCAGTCTTCCAATCCTCCCGAACCCGTTGATCGCGTACTTGAGAGCCATGCGTTCCTCCCTAAGCCCGGTTCGCGGACCCGAACAGCCTGATCTTGGCAGCCACGACTTCCTTCATTCCATCTCTCGCCGCGCCCAGGATCTTCCTGGGGTCGAACACCTCAGGGCTCTCCTGGAGCACCTGGCGGATCCTCCCGGTGAAGGCGAGCCTCAGGTCGGTGTCTATGTTGATCTTGGCTATTCCGTGAGGGATGGCCTCGCTGATGCTCTCAGCCGGCACGCCGCGCGCTCCGCCGAGCTTGGCGCCGTAACGCTCCGCGAGCTCCAGCACGTCGGCGGGGACCGCGGAGGCGCCGTGCAGCACGAGCGGCACGGACACGCGCGAGGCGATCTCCTCGAGGCGATCGATCGCGAGCCTGGGATCGGTCTTGAACTTGTAGGCGCCGTGAGACGTCCCTATGGCCACGGCGAGCGAGTCGCAGCCGGTCCGCTCGACGAACTCCGCGGCCTCATCGGGCTCCGTGAGGATGGCCTCGCCTTCCCTCACTGCGATCTCGTCCTCGATACCGACGAGTCTGCCGAGCTCGGCCTCCACCGATATCCCGCGGGGACGCGCCATCGCAACGACTCGGCGTGTGACATCGATGTTGTCCTCGAATGGATGATGCGACCCGTCGATCATCACGGACGTCCATCCACCCTCGATGCAGCTCTTGATGGCGTCCATGTCGGTGCCGTGGTCAAGATGGAGCGCGACGGACACGCCCGTTTCAGAGGCCAGGTTCTCCACGATGGCCCGGATGTTCCCGAGCCCAGCGTACTTGATGGCCGACTGGGACGTCGCCACCATCACCGGCGAATGAAGTTCCGCTGCTGCCTCGAAGATCGCCTGCGTGATCTCGACGTTGCTGGTGTTGAAGGCGCCGACCGCGTAGCCGTTCTCCCTTGCCGGAGTGAGTAGGTCGTTACCTGTGACGAGGGGCACGGTTCCTCCCGAAGCGCTGTTGCGCTCCCTCTAACCGAAGAACGTGCGCGCGACATCGAAGAGTTCCATGTCGACGCGCTTCACGTTTTCTGAGGCGTGCTTGAGAGAGATCGGTATGACCCTGTCACCGTTCAGGCTCACCATCTTCCCGAAATCGCCCTGATGGGCGAGATCGGCCGCGAGCACGCCGAAGCGCGTTCCGAGCACGCGGTCGAACGCCGTCGGTGTCCCGCCTCTCTGTACATATCCGAGAACCGACACGCGCGTCTCGTATCCCGTTACGTTCTCGACGGCTCTCGCAAGCCTGTTGCCGATGCCCCCGAGTCGCACGTGCCCGAACGCGTCCGTCGTTTGCCCGGTCGTGACGACCCCGCCCTCCTCCTGGTCGGGCGCGTCGGGGGGATACTGCGCGCCCTCCGCGACGACGACGATGGAGAAGTTCTTCCCACGCTCGTGGCGCTTCCTGATGACGTCACAGATCTCCTCGAGCGTGATCGGTATCTCCGGGATGATGATGAGGTCGGCGCCGCCGGCGATGCCCGCCTTGACCGCGATCCAGCCCGTGGAGCGTCCCATGACCTCGACGACCACCACGCGGTTGTGGGACTCCGCCGTCGTGTGGAGACGGTCGATGGCTTCCGTGGCGATGGTGACGGCGGTGTCGAACCCGAACGTGAAGTCGGTCCCCGGGATGTCGTTGTCGATCGTCTTGGGAACTCCGATGATCGGAAGGCCTTCCTGATCGTACAGCTTGTATGCTACGCCGAGAGTGTCCTCGCCGCCCACGGCGATGACCGCGTCGAGGTTTTCCTTCTTGAACCTCCTGGCGATGGCGTTGACGCCTCCGTCTGCCTTGTAGGGATTGGTCCGGGAGGTGCCGAGGATGGTCCCGCCGCGCGGCAGAATGCCCGATACCTCGTCGATGCCGAGCTTCAAAGTGTTGCCGGATATCACCCCGGCCCACCCGTAGCGGAATCCTACGACGGCGCCGCCGTACTTGCCGATCGTGCGTCTGACGACCGCCCGGATGACCGCATTGAGTCCCGGGCAATCGCCTCCGCCGGTCAGAACGCCTACTCTCATGGTGTCCCTCCGCGCATGACTTGTGAGCTTCGTCGGTACGAACCCCATATGCTAGGCTTCCCGCGGTTGCGAGTCAACCCGTTTCGCCCCCCGCGTGACTGCAATCAGACCACGTCCCCGCCCCCGCGCCGTTGGCGCCGGGCGCCGCGGGGATGTGAGCGGACCCGCGACCTGTCCCGCGACCGCGATCGCGGCAACACCGGCCGCCCCGGCTCTCAACGCGGCCTCACAAGCGGCCGCGTGTGTAGACCCCGTCGTCACGACGTCGTCCAGGATGAGGACCCGAGTGCTTCGGAGCTCCTCGCGGCCTTCGAAGGCGCCGGCGACGTTCCGGAGCCGGCCCGCGGCCGAGAGTCCGACCTGGCTCGCCGTGGCCCTGGTCCTTATCAGAACGCTTGCGCTCTCGATCCCGAGGGCTTTCCCGAGCTCTCTGGAGAGGAGTTCCGACTGGTTGAATCCCCTCTCCCGCCTGCGTGTCGCGTGCAGCGGGACGGGGACGATGAGGTCGATGCCCAGGGCGGCCATCTCGCGCGCCAGCGGAAGCGCGGCGAGCGCGAGCTCCCGCGCGACCGACGTTCTGCCCTCGTACTTGAAAGCCCTGACGAGCGCCCGAGCCGCCCCGTCGAATTCGAGAGCGTAGCGAACACCATCGATCGGCGAGCCGGGGGGCAGGTGTACGGTGCCGGGAGCGGGCACCACCGTTCGACGGCACTCGTCGCACAGGTGCCGCCGATCGTGCGCGAGAGGGTTTCCGCAGGCCACGCAGCCGTCGGGGAATAGGAACGAGAGTGTTGCCCGGCGCACAACGAGGAGAGCGTGTGTGAACGAACTGCCCTTCATTTCTGCAGAATGTCCGTTGGGGAACGTGCGAAGCTACTGCCGGTCGCGGGAACGGTGAGACACGTGGAACATGAACGCGACCGCCACGATGACGATCGCGACCCCGGCCGCCTGGTTGTTCGTGAGAGAGAAACCGTCAGTGCGGATGACGAACGAGAGCGACTCGTAGTGACGGACCGGATCGATCAGGAATCTGTATACCGTCAGCAGGATCACGAACAGCCACAGTAGGAAACCGTCGAACGGCTTCCTGCGGTCCACCAGGATGAGGACGAAGAAGAAGACAAGAGCCGCGAGAGCGGCGTACAGCTGCGTCGGGTGGACGGCGGCCCCGTGGAAAACGTGGTCGGCGTAGGAGCCCGGGGGAAACGTGACCGCCCAGGGAAGCTCGCACGGCCTGCCGTGGCAGCACCCGTTGAAGAAGCAACCGATGCGCCCGATGGCGACGCCCAGCGCCAGTGACGGAGCCACGACGTCCGCGCCTTGCCAGACGTCGACTCCCCTCTTCCGAAAGAAGAGCAATCCCGTCACGATCCCGAGGACCACCCCGCCGTAGAGAGCCAGCCCGCCGTCCCATATGCGGAGTATCTGCGACGGGTGCGCGCCGAACCAGTCCCACCTTGCGAGCACGTAGGCGCCCCTGGCGCCGGCCACTGACGCGACTATGACGAAAAACGAGAGATCGATGATGAGGTCGGGGTGCAGGCCGGCGGCCGCGGCCCTGCGGCGGGCACAGAGTATGCCTACGAGAAAGGCCACGGCCATCGCGACGCCGTAACTCCTGATGGAGAGCGAACCGAGTTGGAGCAGGATGGGATGCATGCGGTTCTTTCGTCTCCTGTCGTTCGTCAGAACGAGGGCGTCGTTTCTTCTCGGACATCGCTCCGCGCGGCAAGCGTTTCTCCTCCGCCGCGCCGGGGGAGCGTCAGTATTCCATACGCCGGAGTCCCATGCCAAGCACAATCCCGATGGACGCCAGCGTTACGAGGAGCGATGTTCCCCCGTAGCTCAGGAACGGAAGCGGCATGCCTGTCACCGGCGAGAGCCCCAGCGTGACCCCGATATTGACCGCCGACTGAAGGAAGAGCGTGCTCGCGACGCCAACGATCACGAGACTCGCGAATCGGTTCCGGACCTGTCCCGCGAGCCTGAACATTCGCACCACGAGATACAGATAGATGAAGAGCACGACGGCACACCCGACGAACCCGAACTCCTCGGCGAGCACGGAGAAGATGAAGTCGGTGTGCTGCTCCGGCAGGAACGCGAAGTTCTTCTGCGTTCCCTGCAGGAAGCCCTTCCCGAACGCCGCGCCCGATCCGACGGCGATCTTCGATTGGATGAGTTGATAGCCGGTGCTGAACCTGTACTTCTCGGGATTGAGGAAGGCGAGGATGCGATGTCTCTGGTAGTCCTCGAGACGCACCCAGAGGAGCGGGCCGAGTCTCCCTCCGACGACGTTGGCCAGGAAGAGGAAGAGCTTGTCCGCGAAGAAGAGCCTCGAGACGTACAGGAACCAACCGAGTGCTGCGAGGTAGACGACCCAAGCCACCCAGTTGAAGGCAAGCAGCATGCTGGCGGCCGGCGTGAGCAGGAGCAGCAGGAAGAGCGGTGGGGCACCGGCCCAGTACAGCATCGGCGGGAGAATGAGAAGGAACATGAACGACGTGCCGAGGTCCGGTTCGACAAGCACGAGCCCCATGGGAACGAGGACGATCAGAAGCGGAACCACAAGATGCGCCGGCCGATCGAGCCTTGTCTTCCTGCGCGCCAGGTAGCGCGCGAGCGCCAGAATGGCCGCGTACTTGGCGAGCTCAGATGGCTGGAATCGGATGAAGCCGAGGTCGAACCAGCGCTTCTCTCCTGTTTTTCCCACACCCACCAGGAGCACCCCGAGGAGGAGGATCACAAGGAGCACGTACGCGAACGGGACGAGAGCCTCGATCGAGTCCTGAGACGCGAGCGTCAGGCCGAGCATGGCCGCCAGTCCCAGTCCCGTCACGAGGAGCTGCCGTCTGACCAGGGGCGACAGGCCCCCGGCGTCCGGAGCGTGTGTCGCACTGTATATCATCACGATCCCGACGACGACCAGCACGAGCGCGGCCACCAGGATACCTACATCAAGGTCGCGAAGCTGTCTCCTGTCCAACGTCTTGTCCCTCTTCAGGCGGTTCTGCCGGCGCGTCGTCCTCGGGCGAATCGAGTCCCAGATAGGCCATCGTCACCTTCCGTGCGATCGGTGCCGCGACCGCCGCGCCGCTCCCCGCGTTCTCGACGATGACGGCGACGACGATCTTCGGGTCGTCCGCCGGAGCGAACGATACGAACCAAGAGTGGTCGTCGCCGTGCGGGTTCTGTGCCGTGCCGGTCTTCCCGCCTACCTCGATCCCCCGGATCCTCGCCTGCTTCCCGGGTCCGTTCTGCGCTTCGACGACGTTCACCATCGCCCGCTTGATGAACGCGATCGTCCCTCTGGAGAATGGGAGTCTGTGGCTTGCGATGGGTCTGTCGGTCGCGATGACACGCCCCGAGTACGTCTCGGCGCGTTTGAACAAGTGCGGCGTCATCACGCGTCCGTCGTTCACCAGACCGGCGGCCACGCAGGCCGCCTGCAGGGGCGTCACGAGCAGCTCACCCTGACCGATCGCCAGATTGAGCACGACGCCTCTGCTCCACTTGCGCTTGCCGTAGCGGCGATCGTACCACGAGGGTGTCGGCACGTTGCCCTTGACTTCTCCGGCGATGTCGATGCCCGTGACGCGGCCTAACCCCGCCCTCTCCGTCCAGTCCATGAGCGTGGCCACGCCGAGCCTCGCTCCCAGCTGGTAGAAGTACACGTCGCACGACTCGGTTATGCCCTTGAGAAGATCCGTCGTGCCGTGACCGCCGGACTTCCAGCATCGGAACGTGCGGATGCCGTATTTGTAGGCACCGACG
>JAUWRQ010000122.1 GCA_030610515.1 Candidatus Eiseniibacteriota bacterium
GGCAGGTGAACAGCAGGATGATCCCGCAAACGCAGGCGCGGGGCACTCGAGAAGACGCAAGAACTCTGGCTAGTGTTCCACAATCATGATTCCGTCTCAATGCCATCATGTGCCAACCCTATTCCCGCCCGCGCCCGAGGTCAAGTGGCGATATGTGGCATGGCTGGCGCAGAAGGACCCGCCGGGCGGCAGAAGAGCGCGCTGTGCGGTGTCGTGGCCAGCATCGGCCGGACTCCACGTCTGGCGCTCTTGCGGATGGGCTGGGGAGAAGACTGAGGGGTGCTCCCGTGAAAGAGCACCCCTCTCTTCGTTCTGCATGGAGCGCGCGCGTGACGCGCGCTACTGCACTCTCTTGAACACGCACGAGACGACCGTGCGGTCGTTGCCGCCCATCGAGATCATGAGGCCGTAGGGCCGCGCTGGGTCCAGCTCGATCTTCTGACCGTCGGGCTTGCCAGTGAACTGCATGACGATGTCCGCGGCCTGGCGCACGCCCGTCCCGCCGGTGTAGTGGCCGTAGCCGACGAGTCCGCCCGACAGGTTCGTCGGGATGTCGCCGTCGGGCGCGGTTCTGCCCTCGCGCACGAAGTCGAACCCCTCACCGTATCCGCAGAATCCCGCTCCCTCCATCGAGAGGATCCCGCCGATCGTGAAGCAGTCGTGGACCTCGAGCATCCCGATGTCCTTCGTGGTCACGCCCGCCATCTCCATCGCCTGCTTGACCGCCCGAGCGCTCGTCGTGAGCTTCGTCTGGTCCAGGGGATCCTGCGAGACGTCGGCGACAACCTGGCCGAAGCCCACCAGCTCGACCGTGTCCTTCTTGTCGACGCCGAGCTAGTCCAGTCCCTCCTCGGAGGCCAGTATGACAGCCGAGGCGCCGTCCGATACCTTCGAGCAGTCGTAGAAGTTGATGTGCTCGCAGAACGTCTTCGGGTTCGGCGGTGTCATGCCGGCGGCGAAGAGATCCTCCGTCGAGTTGTGATGTTCCTGCGCCTTCGGACACTCACGCGCGTTTAGCACGGCCCGCTCGTACCACCGCGCCATGGCCTCGCGCACCTTGTCGTATCCGTACTTCTCGTAGGCTGCGCCCGCTCTGTCCGAGAACTTCCCCGGGAAGAAGTACGCGTGCCCGTTCTTGCGCTGCCCCGCGTAGTACCCGGCTCCGCCCAGGATGTCGGCGCCGTAGACGGCCTTGACGGTGTTCTGGACCTCCACGCCTATCGCGAGAACGGTGTCGGCCATCTCCGCGAGGATCGACTTGGCGCCGGTCGAGATGGCCAGCCCGCCGGAGCCGCACGCGCCCTCAACGCGAATGAGGGGTTTGTACTCGAGCTTCGCGTCGACCATCGGCATCATCGCCGCGAGGTTGCCCTGTCTGTTGAAGCGCGCGGCCATGAAGTTCCCTATGACGCCCTCGTCAATGTTGTCCGCGTCGTTGATCTGCGCGAGCGCCCCCTGCCCCGCCTCCTTGATGTAGTGCTCAAGTCCCGGACGCGGCTTCTTCGGGTGGAACTCCTTGCGGCCGGTGCCAAGTGAGATGGTGTTGCTCCCCGCCGTGGCAAAGATGCGCCTTCTGAGTTTCTTCATCTAGTCCCTCCTACGAAGTCGTGCTGCGCTGCCATCCACAGCCGCCATCCTACGCGGCCGCCACGAGTCCGGCGTATTCGTTGATGGGTCCGTACAGGTGATAGAACCCGTTCGTCATGACACCGTTCACGTCTTCTGGTGAGTTCGCGACGCCGTCCGAGACGAGCTTGTCGGCGATCTCCTTCGCTCGAACAAGATAGGTCCTGGCGAGCCCGGCTCCGAAGGCGTCTGAGGAAGCAACGTTCCCGAAGTACGTAGCGAGCTTCTGCTCCTTCTTCGGGTCCATGAGGAGCGCGCGCCACGCGGCGTTGCCCTCGGGCATCGCGCCCAGCTTCTCGTCGCTCTTGGCCGTCCAGTCGCCGTCCGCGAAGAGACGATAGCCGCCCTTCTCGAGGTCGTAGACGCCTGCCGGCCTTCCACCCTCGTACTTGAGGATGCCGTCCTTCTGGCTTCCGTTGGCGTACTGGCCGCCCATGACGCCGGCCTCGGCCATCCTGTCGAGGAGATCGTCCTCGAGCGTCTCACCCTCGATGTGTTCCGTCATGACCTGCATGATGAACCGGCACACGTCCACGCCCACGTAGTCGATGAGCTGGAAGATGCCCATCGGTCGGATGAGATAGTCCTGGCTCACACGGTTCATCGCGTAGACGGCGCCGGCCTCGCCGAGCTCGCCCGACAGGCGCGCGACCTCGCCCGTCGCGTGCAGGATGTCGCGCATGAAGTGGCCGTTTCCTATGAACCCGGCGATGTCGTTCGCGAGGAAGACTTTCTTGCGAAGTCTGCCGGCGAGTTCGGTTCCGAGCTCGACGACTTCTGGAAGCGTCGACTTCGAGCTTATGAGCTCGAGGAGCTTCTGCACCGCCGGCGGGTTGTAGAAGTGATAGCCGATGATCCTGCCGCCCAGGCCCACGCCCTCGTCGAGCACTGTGATGGGGATGGATGATGTGTTCGTCAGGTAGTAGGCGTCCGGACAAATGGCATCGAGCTTCTTGAGGACGTCGATCTTGATGTCCTTGTTCTCGATGATGGCCTCGAAGATGAGGCGCGACCCTGCCGTGCTCTCGAGCTTCGAGCTCGGCCTCACAACCGACATCGCCTCGTCGACGAACGCGGTGATGATGTCCGAGTTCTCCACGAGGTCCTCACGTCCCTTGTACGCCTCACGCAGGGCCACGATGCTCTTCTCCGCGATCTTGGTGATCTGAGGCCTGAGATACGAGACGAGCCCACACAGCGCCTCGTCGCTCACGTCGATCGCGTGAAGGGCATACGTACGGTCCTTGTTCTCGGGTTTGATCTTCTGCTTCGCCATCTCCGCGGCGAGCAGGAGCGCGATCCCACTTCCCATCTTCCCGGCCGCCCCGAGCACGGCCACCTTCTCAAGTCTCGCGTCAAGGTCCATCCGTCACTCCCTTCCTCTCGACTTCTGTGACGTTCTCGTCGCTCTCGTGTTCGCTGACCTCATCGGGGTTCCAGCAGTGTCTGCAGCGCGCTTCGTACGCCCCCGATGCTCCCACCACGACGCGCTCACGGGATGGGATGATGCGCTGGGTCCTGTTCGCCGGCTTGCCGCATTTCATGCAGACCGCCAGTGTCTTCGTTATGTACTCGGCCACCGCAAGCAGCGTAGGCATCGGCTCGAACGGACGGCCGAGGTAGTCCTGGTCGAGGCCCGCGACGATGACGCGCACGCCCCTGCCCGCCAGCTCCTCGCACACGGTGGGGAGCCCGGAGCCTAAAAACTGGCCCTCGTCTATTCCCACGACTTGAACGTCGTCGCCGACGTAGTCCAGGATCTCACGAGCGTCGTCTATGCGTATCGACTCGACGCGACGGTCGTCGTGCGACACGATGTCCTCGTCGTCGTATCTGTCGTCTATTCTGGGCTTGAACGCGACGAGCCTCTGCTTCGCGATCTTCGCGCGCCTGAGCCTTCTGATGAGCTCCTCACTCTTCCCCGAGAACATGCTTCCGCAGATGACCTCTATCCAGCCTGAGTCGTCGTGTCTGTCAGTCATCCGTCCCTCCAAGAACCGTCACGTCACCGTGCCACACGTCGGTGGTTTCTCCCGCGTCGTCCTCGACGATGAGCGCTCCCGCAGGCGTAATGCCGACCGCGATGCCGGCGACCACGCGACTCCGCGCGGCGCTCCCGGCACCGTCCGCGCGTGCATCCGAGCCTGACGCAATCTCGATGTGCCTGCCCAGTACAGTAGAGAGGCCGAGCCAGCGCTCCCGGAAGCTCGCGAACCCACCAGCCTCGAACAGCCGCCAGTCCTCGTCGAGGCCGTCCAGAACCGACCGGAGAACATCGAGCCGCGGGACCGTCCGTCCGAGGAGTATCCTGAGCGAAGTCGCCGTCTCCGTGAGGTCGGCCGGGAGATCGGAGGACTCGAGGTTCACGTTCAGTCCGATGCCCACCACCACTCGTTCGACCGCGCCCGCGGCGCCCTGGAGCGACTCCAGGAGTATCCCCCCCAGCTTGCGCGCCCCCGCGACCAAGTCGTTCGGCCACTTCACGCGGGCGTCGACTCCGTAGTCCCGCCGGAGCGCCGTCGCGACCGAGATCGCCGTCACGATCGAGAGCGGCGCCACATCGCGAACGGGCCGCCGCGGCATGAGGAGCACCGAGAGCCACAACCCCAAGCCGGGCGGCGAGAACCAGGAACGTCCCGCCCTCCCACGGCCCGCGGTCTGCTCGTCGGCGACGACCACCGCACCCTCGGGCTCACCTTCCGCCGCGAGCGACCTCAAGATCGCGTTCGTTGAGTCGACGGTAGCTAAGTAGTGGACCCTGCTCCCCACGAGGGACGCGCTGAGTCTCAAGTCGACCGGACCAGAGAGCACCTGCCCCGGCGCAAAGCCAAGGCCGGACGTAGCGGCGGTCCCGCGGCCAGAGCCGCCGTCCCCTGCACCGCGGCCGCTCAGCGAGTCGTTCGATGTACTCCCGGACGCCGCCATCAGCCGCGCGCCCCTCCCGGAAGAGCGCCGAGCTGGCGGATCCTCTTCTCGGCCAGAGCGTTCGCGGCCTCCGCCGTGCTCATCCCGCGCTCGCGGGCGAGGGTGAAGACTTTCGTCAAGGCCGTGTATACATCCTCGGCTCGCCGCATCGCCCGATCGAACGAGAACCCCGCGATCTCCTCTGTCACTGCGATCAGGGCGCCCGCGTTGAACACGAAGTCGGGCGCGTAGAGGATCCCGCGCTCGGCGAGCATGGCGGCGTGACCCGGCTCCTTGAGCTGGTTGTTCGCCGGGCCCGCGACGATCCGACACTTAAGCCTCGGAATCGTATCGTCGTTCAGTACCTCGCCGACGGCGCAGGGACTCCACACGTTGCACTCGACATCGTAGAGAGCGTCGGGCTCGACGATCTCGACACCGAGCGACGACGCAGCTTGGTCGGCGGCCTCGGGGTTCGAGTCGGAGCCAACGACGGAGGCGCCCTCGGCGATGAGCTGCCGTGCGAACTCCGTCCCGCCTCGCCCGAGACCCTGCACGGCGACCGTGAGACCGCGGAGCGCGGGCTCCATGCCGGCCTCCTCAAGACACGCCTTGAGGCCCGCGAGCGCACCGTGCGCCATGATGGGCGACGGGTCGCCGCACCCCC
>JAUWRQ010000094.1 GCA_030610515.1 Candidatus Eiseniibacteriota bacterium
AGCGCTGGATCGGCAGACCGGAGCACCGGCACGATCGAGCCGGAGATGGATCATACGAAGAAGGGCCGAGCTGTGATGCTCGGCCCTCTCTCTTTGTGTGGTTCCGGCGGACTCTGTCGTTCGGCAGCGTCGCCGGCCACGCCGGGCACGCTTCTCGACCGGGCCGTCGATCTCAGCCGTCCATCACTTCCCGCCAGGACAGCCTCTCGTATTCCCCGAGGACGAAGAAGTCGAAGAAGCTCGGCGGGGCGATGTTCAGCAGCCTCTCGTCGAAGTGGTAGTCCTTGTCGTAGCCCGTGTGAACCTCATAGAAGCCCTCGTCGTTGACCACCCCTGAGCCGACGGGACCCCGGTGATCCTGAACGATGCTCCCATGAACCGTGAGCGTTCCCCTCGGGGATCCGGTGCTCCAGTTCTCCACCCGGAGGCCGTTGCTGAGCGCGATCATGGCTGCGTGGATCACGCAGTTGTCCTGGTTGGGAATGTTGTTCGCCACCGTGATGTCCGAACCCGAGATGAGGCCCAGGAGATCTTCGCAGCCGAAGAGGGGCCCGTTGGCGTCACTGTTCCTGTAGAGGAGGTCGTCGGTGATGTAGGCTTGACCGTTTGTGGCGACCGTGAGGGTACCGTCCAGCGTTCCCGAGATGCTGTAGCTGCCGTTGACGTAGATGACGCCGTTGAACGTGTCAAGGTCCACGTCGACCCAATCGCCGTTCGGGCTCTGGTAGCTGACGTAGCCGTACATGGGGTTCCCCTCGCCGTCGAGCCTCGAGAGGAAGATGTCGTAGTTCCCGTTCAGGGCTATGCCCCCGTCCTGGGCCAGGGATTTGAGGCCATGGAGAACCTGGGTGCTCGGGAGCTCGAGCTCGTTCAGCCCCAGATCGTATCCCTCATGGAACGTGGGGTAGTCGTGCGGAGGGTTGCTTGCAGCCGCGGACTCCACGTGCTGGTGCGGATCGCCGTTGTAGTACTCGAACGACGGGGTGTGGCTCTGCGTTTGGTCGTCCGGACCGCCGTAGGCGCTCATGACGCGGCCCAGGAAGACGGGGTCCCCGCGGATGCCGATCTGATCGTTCGAGAACACCGGGCCGTCGACGATGTCGGAGGAGGTGAACCAGGGGCGGGGCCCGCCGCCCGGCATGTGCTCCCGGTTGGTGAAGTACAGAAAATTGGCGAACGTCCCGTTCCCGACTTCAACCTCCAGGGTGCGTCCGAAGCGTCCGACCTGTCCGGTGGAGAGCACGGTGTAGATGCTGCGGGTCAGGCTCCCGTTCATGGGATCCGGCGTGATCGCGACCGAGTAGTCCCCTTCTCCGAAGGTCTCGGGGAGCTCCCCGAATGGGTGGAAGGTGACCGCGTCGTTCGGCGGCGGACTCTGCGCTTCCAGCCATGACTCCGCGCGGGAGAGCCCGCCCTCCGCAAGGTAGAAGGCCTTCATCCGCTCCGCCTCGCCGACGGTGAGGGTCGCGTCCTGCACGCCGAACTGAAGGACAGTGACTCCCAGAATGAGAGCGATGACGACGCCCCACATGACCGCCATGA
Organism: Candidatus Eiseniibacteriota bacterium; assembly: GCA_030610515.1. Taxonomy (GTDB): domain Bacteria; phylum Joyebacterota; class Joyebacteria; order Joyebacterales; family Joyebacteraceae; genus WJLY01. Next base: position 1,543 of record JAUWRQ010000094.1, read on the forward strand.
GGGCGGAACCTGATCGGTCCCGCAGCCTCGCCGCGGCCCGTCTGCTGGTGTTCATCGTTACCTCCACTGAGGCGCGCCCTGCGCCCACGTCCTGAACAGGCCGGAGTCAACGCCGGTATCATGCATGACAGGGAGCATAAGGTGTGCCATGTTCTGGACGGTAGTCAGGTAAATCGGCGGCCCGTTTGCGCGCTTTCCGGGGGCAGAGAGGGGGCGTGGAGCGGTGCCGGTGCACGACGACGGCCGCCCCGTGGAGGGCGGCCGTTGTGGAGGAGACGGCGGACAGCGCTCCGGAAGCCTCACCGGGCATCAGCAGTCCGGCGTGATCTCGCGCCAGTAGAGCTTCGTGTAGAAGCCGCTCTGGAGGAACTCGATGAACCCCGGGGGCGAGTAGTTGCGGAGGCGGACATCGTAGTGGTAGTCCTTCTGGTAGCCGGTCGAGATGATGAACTCGCCGTCCTGCCAGTAGCCGGTTCCCACGGGACCCCGGAAATCCTGTGCCAGGCTGCCGTAGAGCGTGAGCGTTCCTCTCGGGGAACCGACGTTCCAGTTTTCGACCCTCATGGTGTTGTTGATCGCGACCATCGCGGCGTGGATGACGCAGTCGGTCTGGTTGGGCTCGTTGTTCACGATGTTGATGTCGGTCCCTGCTATGAGCCCGAGGAGGTCGTCGCAGTTGGGGCTGGGGCCGTTCGCATCGCTGTCCCGGTAGAGCACGTCGTCGACGACGTCGACGAAACCTCCGGACACGATCGTGACCTCGCCGTCGAGCGTGCCTCGGATCGTCAGGCCGCTGTGGACGTAGATGATCCCGTTGAAGCCGTGGAGGTCGACGTCGGTCCACTCGTTCTTGTCCTTCCTGCTATAGCTCACGTAGCCGTACGTCGGCTCGCCGTTCTCGTCGGGACGGCTCAGCCAGATGTCGTAGGGCCCCAGGGTAAGGGTGATCCCAGCCGCTGCCGCCATGACCTCGAGGTCGTTCACGGCGCTGGCTGTCGGGTAGTCGATCTCCGGAAGCCCGAGCTCGTACCCCTCGTGGAAGATCGGATTGTCGTGCGGAGCGTTGCTGGGTGCTGCGGACTCGATGTGGTTGTGCTCGTTGCCGTTGTAGTAGAGGAACCCCGGGTCGTTGCCGGCATCGTCCGGGCCGCCGTAGGCGCTTCCCACAATGTCCAGGAACTCGGGATCGCCGAAGATGCTGATCTGGTCGTTCGTGAACATGGGGCCGTCGATGACGTCGCTGTCGCAGAACCAGAGCGGGGTTCCGCCGCCCGGCATGGACTCTCGGTTGGTCAGGTAGAGATAGTTCGCGACCGTCCCGGTGGAGACATCGAGCTCGAGAATGCGCGTGCGCCCCTCCGAGGTGGCGGTGGAGCGGATCGTGTAGATGAGCCGCGTCGCTCCGGGATTGAGCGCGTCGGGCTCGATCGTGACGGTGTAGGTTCCTCCGGCGAGCGTCTGGGGATACGCGCCGAACGGGTGCATCGTCGTGGTGGAATCGGGGGGCGCGTCCTGGGCCTTGAGCCAGGAGAGTCCCATCGCCAGTCCCGACTCCGCCAGGAAGAGCGCGCGGGCGTGGCTCTCGTCGCGCTTGGCGAGAACGGCGTCCTGCCAGCCGAACTGGAACACCGTCAGGGAGAGAATGAGCATGGCGGTGGCCATGAACGTCACGGCCACGAGCGCGGAGCCGCGAGCGTTCCAGCGGCGTTCTCTCCTCCATCTCATGAATCGTCTGAAGGCTGTCATGACTTCACCCCCTCTTCTTCGCCCTGGCCGTCCTCACGGCACTTCGGCGAACACCTGCGCCTACCCTGCCCGGTCGCAGGGGGGCGGCGCGCCTACCCTCCGATCAGCGTCGTTACGGTGAGGCTGTCGCGTGGCGAGGCCGACGGCCAGACGAGCTTCACCTCGACCTCCTTGGCGTAGACGGGATCCCCCGGACTCGACCACACGGCCTCCGTCACGAACCAGGTCAGGCTTCCGAGCACGTCGTTCCCGGCATGAGAGTCGCCGCGGGTATTCACCACGATGCCGGGATCGCTGGGGTGCGCGCCGACATCGAGGTTGACGCTCTGAACGTTGGCGTCGTTCCCGCTCGAGCCGTAGCCTGCCTGCATCAGCTGCTCGACCTTCCGCTCCACGAGGCGCAGCGCCATCCGCTTCTCACCCCGGTGCGCGGCGAGGATCCTCCCTGAGACGAGGGAGTTGAAGATCGGAACGATCACGATGCTGAGCACCACTACCGAGACGAGGATCTCCACCATTCCGAGCCCCGCGCTCGCGCCCCCCCCGAGGAGAGGCGGAGCGAGGGGACGGGTCCTCCTGCGGCTCCTGCGAACTGCGGGGCCACCCGCTCTCCGCTCTACAGTCCTCATCAGTCGACCCTCCGTCTTCAAGAGATCAGTTCCTGCACGATATCGTCGAGGACATGAGCACCAGGTGGTCGTCGCTCGTGGCTTGCTCCGTACCCATGTCGCCCCTGATCACGATGTCAATGTTGACCGTCCTGCCGTTGCTACTCACGAACGAGAGGGAGTCCGCGCCGTCCACGAGGACCATGCCCGTGTGGTTTCGCAGACATCCCTGGTCGTCCACGTAGAAGCTGGCCACCAGACTATCGGTGCTTCCGGTCCAGAAGAGGATCCTCAGCGAATCGCCGGCCGCGCCGATGTCCACGGTGCTGCCCTTCCGGATGGCACGGCCCATGACCTCCAGCGCGAACGACGCCTCTCGCTGCACTCGCGTGAGGGTCGACGTGCCCTCCCACGACCGCGTCGTACCGAGGTACGTTGCGACGGTCGCCATGATGACGGTGAGCACCGCGCCGATCGAGACCAGGAGCTCGATGATGGTGAAGCCGGCCTGCGCGCGGACGGGCGCCACGAACGTTCCGCGACGATCGGCCCGCCCGTCTCCTCGTTTCCTGCGTGTTCTCGTTTTCATGGTCGCGCTCCTTAGGAGACCTCCCTCCAGGCCAGCCGCTCGTATTCCCCCGTGACGAAGTAGCCGGGCGGCTGGACGGCGTCGAACCTGGTGTCGTAGTGGTAGTTCTTCGCGAACCCCGTGCAGATGATGACCTCACCGTTGTTGAGGTAGCCGGTCCCGACGGCCCCGCGGTACTTCTGGATGACTCCTCCATGGACGGTCAGCGTCCCTCTCGGGCTCCCGCCGTTGTAGCCCTCGGCGGTGAACGACGTGTCCAGAGCCATCATGTGCGCGTGGATGTTGCAGTCGTTGCTGTTGGCGCTGTTGTCACTGATGATGATGTTCGACTGCGCCACGAGACCCAGGTAGTCGTCGCACCCGGGGTTCGGACCGTTGAGCGGATCGGCATCGCGGTAGACGATGTCGTCCGTGATGCTGACGTCGCCCGAGCACGCCACCGTGAGGCTCCCGTCGAGGATGCCCTTGATGCTGATGTCCCCGTCGACGAAGAAGACGCCGTTCGTCGACGAGATCTCGACGTCGGTCCAGTCTCCGAACGGGAGGCGGTAGCTGATGTACCCGTGGAGCGTGCCGATCGCGGTTCTTCTCCCGAGAATGACCTCGTAGTTCCCGTCGATGTGGATGCCGCCGTTCCCCGAGAGGATCTCCAGATCGTCGACGAACTCAGGGAGTTCGACGGCGCTCGTTCCCAGCTCGTAGCCTTCCTCGAAGGCGGGTTCATCGTAGGGCGCGTTGCTGGGTGCGGCGGTCTCCAGGTGGTTCCAGAAGCTCCCGTTGTAGTACATGAACGACGGGTCGTGGTCAGGGTCCCCGTCGTCGGGGCCGCCGTGCGCGCTCGACAGGTGGCCCCCGAAGGTCGGGTCGCCGAAGATGTGGAGCTGACCGTTGGTGTGGGCCGTGCCGTCGAGGAAGTCGGCCGAACAGAACCAGACCGGCGTCGAGGAGTTCGGCAGGTACTCCAGGTCGGTGAAGTAGATGTACTGGGCGAACGATCGCGTCGCGACGTCGAGGGTGACCGTCCGGCTCTTGTTGCCGCTCGCGCCGTCCGAGACGATCGTGTAGCGCTTGCGTCCGGCGGTGGCGTTCCCCGGCGCGGGTCGGATCTCCACGCAGTAGGTTCCTTCCATCAGGCTGTCCGGGTCCGCGCCGAAGGGATGGATCGTCGCGATGCCCACGGGAGGATCCTCCTGCGCCTCGAGCC
>JAUWRQ010000286.1 GCA_030610515.1 Candidatus Eiseniibacteriota bacterium
AGCTTCACGAGATCATCCATGCGAGTTCCAGAAGGTGGCCTGGTCCTTCGGACGCGCATCGGGCGGCGTCCGGTCCGGATGCGCCCGCGCGCACCGAGGATTCCCTCACTCGATGTACCCGAGCGCCCTGAGCTTCTCCTTGATCCCCTCGTCCATCGGCGACTCGAGCGGGGCGTCGTCGCCGCGTCGCTCGCCGGTCTCGAATGTGTCGACGTACTCGATCGGGTGCTCCTCGAGGAAGGCGGGCGTGAAGATGTCGGTGATGGGGCTCCCGTCCATGTCTCGCGCCGTCGGGAGGCCCATGTACGCGAGGATGGTCGGCGTCACGTCGACGACGGACCCATCCTCGGCCCGGTGTCCGGACCTGAGACCCGGCCCCGAGAAGACGAAGGCGCCGTCGACCCCGTGGTCCCAGGGGACGTCCTTGCCGCCTTCCTCGGTGCGGATCCTCTCGCCGCGCTCCCACCGTACCTTGAGGTCCTCCTTCGTCTCGAACCCGTGGTCCGAAACGACGATGACGGCGCAGTCGGGACCGGCCGCATCGATGTAGTCGGCCATCACGTCGTCGATGAAGCGGTAGTAGTTGCGGACGACGTTCCCGTAGAGCCTGGCGTCCGCGGGCTCCACCCGATAGCCCATGTCCTCCTGGTACCCCCAATAGTAGTGCGACACGACGTCCGTGCCCTGGAAGTAGATCGCCAGAACGTCCGGCTCGTACTTGCGCATGAACGCGAGGCCCGCGTCCGCGAAGCTCCTGTCCTTGGCATAAACCCAGCGCGCGTGGAACTGCTTCCGCGGATCTGTGAAGCGCGAGTCCGCAAAGAACCTGTCCAGCTCGGCCGCGGTGACGTCCTCCTCCGTGATGATGAACGGCTCGAACTCGGCATACAGCTCCTCCGGATATGAACGACCGGGGAACTCGTCGACGATGAGGCGTCCTGACTCGTCGCGCGCCGCGCCGAACGGGATGCCGTGCGCGCTCCAGTTGACGGGCCACGCCCGTTGCGCCAGCATGAACCCGTTCACTTCCTCCGCGGGCCAGCTGGGCCACCACCCGACGATGCCGACCGATATGTCGTTCTCCGACAGGATGTTCCAGAACGCTTTCACCCTGCGCATGTTGCTCGTGACGGGGACCTCGCGGTCGGTGCCGGGGATCTCCGCCACGAACCGCGTGATGCCGTGCTTCTCGGGTACGACGCCTGTGGCGATCGACGTCCACATCTGCGGTGACTGGATCGGAATCCCACTCTTGAGCACACCGAACGAGCCCGTCTGGACGAGCCGCGCCATCGTAGGCAGCTCGCCCTCTTCGATCATCGCCGTTAGCACGTTCCAGTTGGCCGAATCCACGCCGAACAGCATGAGCTTGGTGGACGGCCCGATCTCCTCAGTTCCGCACGAGCTGAGCGAGGCGAGTACGATCGCCGTCAACGCGAGCGCTGTCAGTCTCTTCACGTTGCTTTCCTTTCGCGCCCACTGAGGGAGTCGAGAACTCCTCGCGCGAGAGCCGCGACGTTCTCCCCTCTTCCGCCCGCGAGCTCCCGAACCGCGAAGGCGACGGTGCGAGCGAGCGTCGCCGGGACGATCCCGATCCAGTGGTAGAACCTCGCGTGCCTGGCGAAGAAGCGGAGCGTGCTTCGGAACCGGTGGTAGATCTTGAACGGCGTCAGGCCTCCGCCGGAGCTCATTGAGACCTTGTGCCATATCTTCGACCCGGGGACGGCGAGCACTTCGTAACCGAGTTCAGCGGCGCGCACGCACCAGTCGGTATCCTCGTTGTACATGAAGTAGCTCGTGTCCATCGGGCCGATCCCCTCGAGAGCCGCGAGCGATGCGAGCACGGCGCAGCCCGTCACGTAGTCGACCGGTGTCACACGGTCGAACTGCCCCGTGTCGCGTTCCCTCAATCCCACGTGCCGGATGTTCCCGCTCCAGTAGGAGATGTGTCCTCCGAACGACCAAATGACGTCCGGCCTGTCGTCGTAGTAGATCATGGGTCCCAGGAACGCCGCCTCCGGGTGTTCGAGCGCCGCCTGGGCCAGCACCGAGACGGCGTCCGGCGCCAGCTCGAGGTCGTTGTTCAGAAGCAGCGCGTACTCGACATCGAGCGCTCGTGCTCGCACGACCCCGGCGTTCACTCCGGCCGCGTACCCCTTGTTCTCGGTGTTCTCGATGAGTTCGGCTTCCGGGAACCGGTCGCGAACGAAGTCCCCCGAACCGTCTGTCGAAGCGTTGTCGACGACGATCATGCGCATACCGGCATGGTCCGACTCACGGAGAGAGAGCAGGCAGGCCTCGAGAAGCTCTCTTCCGTTCCAGTTCACGACGACGGCTGCGACAGATGCGTCCGGCAACTAGGTCCTCTCCAGGTCGAGGAAATCCTGCACGGCCTTGCGCAGAAGCACTCCGGCCCTGTCCCTCTTAGCCTCGGCCTGGACGTTGGCCCTCAAGCGGTCGCGCTCGCCTCCCTCGAAGAAGCGGACCACGGCGCGCGCCAAGGCTCCCTCGTCCTCAGGTTCCACAATATAGCCTGTTTCCCCGTCCAGAACCACCTCCGGGAGGCCCCCCACGTTGGTGCTGATCACGGGAAGTCCGAACGCGTAGGCGACCTGCGTGATCCCGCTCTGGGTCGCTGAGACGTAAGGGAGGACCGCCACGTCGGCGGCCGCGAAGTAGCGTCCCACATCCTCGTCGGGCACGTGCTCGGCAACGACCGTCACGTGGTCCGAGAGGCCGAGCTTGTCCACGATCCTATCGTAGGCCTCGCGATCGTCGTAGAACTCCCCCACAATGAGCAGGTCGACGTCGACACGCTCGAGGATCTGTGGGAGAGCCCGAAGCAGATAGGAAAGCCCCTTGTACTTGCGAACGTACCCGAAGAAGAGGAGCGTGGGCCTCGTGAGGCCGATCTCCTCGCGCGACGCGTCACGGGAGAGAGAGCTCGTCCGATAGCAGTCGTAGATG
>JAUWRQ010000128.1 GCA_030610515.1 Candidatus Eiseniibacteriota bacterium
CGCGCCAGGTGAGCGCGACGCTCACGAGGAAAGTGAGCGTGGGTCCAAAGAGCTTTCTCTTCACACTTGATGTCGGTCCGGAGTTCCCGGAGCCTGCGCCGGGGCAGTTCGTCCACGTGGCGGCGCTCTCGGAACTCACGCTCAGGCGCCCGTTCTCGGTGGCGGGAATCAGAGAGGACCGTCTTCTCGATCTCCTCGTCGAACTCCGGGGCGAAGGGACGCGCGGATTCGGGGCTCTTCCGTACGCGGCGTCGGTAGACGTCCTGGGGCCGCTGGGCACGTCATTCACGCCGCCCGAGGAAGGCGAGACGGCCGTTCTCGTCGCCGGAGGCATCGGGGTCGCGGGCGTCCGTCTCCTCGCGGAGCAGCTCCTGGGCGAAGCGCACAGGATGCTCGCGCTCGTCGGCGCCAGCACGAGCGCGGCACTTCTCCATCATCTCCTGCCGGCCCCGACCGGAGGAGAACGCGTCCGCATCGAGATCGCCACCGACGACGGGAGCGCCGGTTTCCACGGCCCCGTCACCGGGCTGCTCGAGAGAGAGCTCCCGGAGCTCGGGACGAAGGCGCGCATCTACTGCTGTGGCCCGCCGGGCATGATCCGCGAAGTGGCGCGGATCGCGGGGGCCGCCTCCGTCCGCTGCGAGGCTCTCATGGAGGAGATCATGGCGTGCGGCGTCGGTGCGTGCCGCGGCTGTGTCATCCCGACGCGCGACGGCTACCGCACGGCGTGCTCGGACGGACCCGTGTTCGACACCGCCGACCTTGTGTTCGAGGAAGCGAAGGATGGTTGACCTCCACGCGGCGCTCGGCCGGCTCACTTCCAGGGAGACGCCCGATGGCTGACCTCGGCATCACGATCGGCTCCATCAGAATGCGAAGCCCCATCATGCTCGCTTCCGGAACCGTCGGGTACGGAACCGAGTACGAGGGGCTCATCGACTTTGGGACCGTCGGTACCGTGGTACTCAAGACCGTGACGCTCGAGCCGCGTGCAGGCAACCCGCCGCCCAGGCTCTGCGAGACCCGGGGCGGACTTCTGAACGCCATCGGACTCGAGAACGTGGGGCTCGAGGCCTTCCTCGAAACGAAGCTCCCCGAGGCCGCGGAGCTCCCCGCGCCGATCATCGCGAGTGTGGCGGGCACCTCGACCTCCGAGTACGCGGAGCTCGCTCGCGAGACGGGGGCGCGAGAGGAGATCGCCGCGGTCGAGGTCAACATCTCCTGCCCGAACGTCGAGCGGAAGCGTAAGCCGCTCTGGGCGGACCCGGCAGGCGTCGGAGAGGTCGTCGCGGCAATGCGCTCCGAGACGGGGAAGCCTCTTCTCGTCAAGCTCTCGCCGAACGCCGCTGACGTCGTGTCGGTGGCGGAGGCTGCGGAAGGTGCGGGAGCGGACGCGCTTGTCGTCGCGAACACGCTGCCGGGGATGAGGATCGACCTTGGGAAACGGGCGCCCGTGCTTGGCAACGTGACCGGCGGGCTCTCCGGACCGGCGCTCATGCCGGTGAACCTCGCGCTCGTGTGGCAGGTGTCTGCGAAGGTGGGCATTCCCATCGTGGGCTCCGGCGGGGTCGCGAGCACAGACGACGCGCTCGAGTACATGATGGCGGGGGCCTCTGCGATCCAGGTCGGGACGGCGCTCTTCATGGACCCGTCGCTGCCGGGACGCATGACCCGCGAACTCAAGGAGAGGATGGAGGCCGACGGGTTCGACTCCGTGACCTCGTACGTTGGACTGGCCCGCAAGGGGAGGATGGGATGCAGGGAGATGGCTCGCGCAGACTGATGCTGGCACTCGACGTGCCGACCATGGAGGAGGCGCTCGATCTCGCGGACGCGACGGGCGACTACGTGGGCTACATGAAGGTGGGGCTCCGGCTCTTCACCTCGGAGGGCCCGGAGCTCGTGCGGGCCTTGAAGGACGCGGGCCACGGCATCTTCCTCGACCTCAAGTTCCACGACATACCCAACACGGTCGCCGACGCATCCCGCGCGGCGGCAGCGCTCGGAGTCGACTTCTTCACGGTCCACACGCCCGGCGGCAGCAAGATGCTCAAGGCGGCATACGAAGCGTCCGAGGACGAGGCCGCGAAGCGCGGGCTCACACCGCCGACCGTGCTCGCGGTCACCGTGCTCACGAGCCTTCCGTCAACGACGGAGGAGGTCGTCGCGCGCGCGCGCAGCGCCTGGGACGCAGGTGTCAGAGGCATCGTGTCATCACCGAAGGAAGCGAGGGCCCTGCGTGACGCCCTCGGGCCCGACGCCGTCATCGTGACACCGGGCATCCGCCCCTCGTGGGCCGCGGCGAACGACCAGAGCCGCGTGGCCACACCGAAGGATGCCATCGAGGCGGGAGCGAACCACATCGTCGTCGGCCGTCCGATACGGAACGCCGACAACCCGCGCGAGGCCGCGAAGGCCATCGTCGAGGAAATGGAGCTGGCGGAGGTGACGGAATGACGACAGCAGTCGGCGAACGAACACTCGAGATCCTGAAGAGCGCCAACGCACTCATGGAGGGTCACTTCATCCTGACGTCGGGGCGGCACAGCAGGCAGTACTGGCAGTGCATCCGCGCCCTCGAGTACCCGGAGTTCGCAGAGGAGCTGGGCTGTATGATCGCCGACCTCTTCAGCGATGACGAGGTCGACGTCGTTGTGGCGCCCGCGCTGGGCGGCATCGTCATCGGATACGAGGTGGCGCGTGCCCTCGGCGCTCGCTCGATGTTCGCCGAGAGGGTGGACGGCGACATGACGCTTCGCCGCGGGTTCAAGGTCGCGCCCGGCGAGCGCGTTCTCATCGTCGAGGACGTCGTGACGACCGGCGGGTCCGTGAGGGAGGTGGCGGCGCTCGTGCGCGAGGCCGGGGGAGAGGTCGCGGGATTCGGGTTCATCATGGACCGCTCGGGAGGAGAGGCCGACCTAGACGGACCGGCGCGCGCGCTCCACACCGCAACGATGGAGAGCTTCGAGGCCTCGGAGTGCCCGCTGTGCGCGGCGGGTGAGACTGAGGCAGTCAAGCCCGGGAGCAGGAAGTAGGAGGGACGCCAGAGAACCACTGCTAGAGCCGTACGCCGAGAACGAACGTACAGACGAGAGCATGAAACGGGCCCCTTACCAGGTAGGAGGCTTCCATGGGTATGTACATCGGGCGAGGGAGGAAGGCAAGACGGGCGTTCGGCTTCGACGAGGTCGCCATCGTGCCCGGGCGGGTCACCCTGAACCCCCATGAGACCGACACGGCGTGGCAACTCGGGGAGCACGAGTTCACGGACCCCATCCTCGCGGCCGCGATGGACGGGGTGGTCAACGTGGCGATCGCCGTGGAGATGTCGAAGCTGGGCGGACTCGGAGTCCTGAACCTCGAAGGCGTGCAGACCCGATACGAGAACCCGGAGAAGGTCCTGGACGAGATCGCGGAGGCCGCGCCGGACGTGGCGACCCAGCTCGTCCAGAAGCTCTACGCGCCACCGATCAACGAGGACCTGATCGGAACGCGAGTCAAGGAGATCAAGGACGCGGGCGCGGTGTGCGCGGTGTCGGCGACTCCTACGAGGGCGGGGAAGTTCGGGAAGCTGGCGGAGGAGGCGGGTGCGGACATCTTCATGGTCCAGTCGACGGTGGCAACGATAGACCACATCTCGACGGCGTACGAGACGCTCGACATCCAGTCGTTCATAGACTCGATGTCGATCCCGGTCATCGTCGGGAACTGCGTGACGTACGACGTGACGCTCGACCTCATGGAGGCGGGCGCGGACGCGGTACTGATCGGTGTCGGACCGGGAGCGGCCTGCACGACGCGCGGCGTTCTGGGAATCGGCGTTCCGCAGGTGACGGCCACCGTCGACGCGGCGGCGGCGAGGGACCTGTACTGCAAGAGAACCGGCAAGTACGTGCCCGTTATCACCGACGGAGGCATGGACACCGGTGGCGACGTCTGCAAGGCGTTCGCGTCCGGAGCCGACGCGGTCATGATCGGGTCGGCCATGGCAAGGGCCAAGGAGGCGCCCGGCCACGGCTACCACTGGGGCATGGCGACTCCACACGTCGACCTCCCCAGAGGCGCCAGGGTCAAGACCGGAACATCGGGGACACTCAAGGAGATACTCATCGGCCCGGCGCGCACGGACGACGGCACGCAGAACCTCCTGGGCGCTCTGAAGACCTGCATGGGCTCCATCGGCGCCAAGAACATCTTCGAGATGCAGCAGGCCGAGATCGTGATAGCACCCTCGATCCGGTCCGAAGGCAAGCTCATGCAGAAGGACCAGCACGTGGGGATGTGGAGGTAGGCGGAACGAGCTGCGAGTGGAGCGACAGCGGGCGGGAGAGACGGCGCGCTGAGGTACCCACGAAACCGGAGGGACGATGGCCGGCAGACCCGCAGGGATGGCGGAGGAGACAGCCGTGAGCGGCACGGACGTGGCACGCACCCGCGTTGTCATCCTCGACTTCGGGTCGCAATACACGCATCTCATCGCGCGCAGGGTGCGCGAGTGCGGCGTCTACTCGGAGGTCATGCGATTCGACCACGATCTCGATGAGATCGCCGAGGGAACGGGCGCCATCATCCTCTCGGGCGGCCCTTCGTCCATCTACGGCGACGACGCGCCGAAACCCGATCCGCGGATCTTCGAGCTCGGTGTCCCGGTGCTCGGCATCTGCTACGGCATGCACGCCATGACGGAGGCGCTCGGAGGGAGGGTCGAACCGGGCGAGACGCGCGAGTACGGGCCGCAGGGGTTCACGCCCGAGGGTGCGCACCGGCTGTTCTATGGCGTGCCGGACAGCGTCAAAGTCTGGATGAGTCACGGCGACGAGGTGACGGAGCCGCCGCCCGGGTTCTCGGTGCTGGGACGCAGCGCCGACGGCACGATCGCGTCGATCGGTTCGGCTGAGAGCAGGCTCTACGGCCTCCAGGTCCACCCGGTGGTCGTGCACACGGAACGAGGAAAGCGCATCGTCGCAAACTACGTCCACGGCGTCGCCGGCATCCCGTCGAACTGGTCTCCGGCGTCGGTCGTCGAGGAAGCGATTCGCGCGATACGCGAGCAGATCGGGGACGGGACGGTCATCTGCGCGCTCTCCGGAGGCGTCGACTCGTCGGTCATGTCGGTCCTCATCCACAGGGCGATA
>JAUWRQ010000275.1 GCA_030610515.1 Candidatus Eiseniibacteriota bacterium
GCTGCGGTCTTCCAGGTCGACGCGGCAGGCACGTACACGTTCCACCTCGTCGCCAGCGCCACGGGGACCTGGTACGTGTACGACACGGCCGTGAATCTGCTCTATTTCCCCACCGCCTACGGAAGCGTGACCGGAGCCGTCAAGGTGGCTGCAGCGCCGGAGGACTCGGAAGCCGTCGTTGAAGCGAGCGGCGTCGAGGTCCGCCGCGCTCAGTCCGAGGCCGCCAACGACGCGCGCGTGGAACGCGAGCTTGCGGAGATGGAGGCCAGGATTGCCGAGATCCGCGCTGAGATGAACCGTGGCAACATGCCATAGGGTGCGTCGATCTCGCTTCGGTTCGAAGCCTGGACTACAACTCGCACTGGAGGCACGGAGGTACCAGACATGAGAACGACACGAGGAGTCCCACGCTGGCTGGCTCTCGCCGCAGCGCTCTGCGCGGTGGCAGCTCTGTCCGTCCCGGCGCTCGCGTACAAGACGGGCGCCGAGGTCCTGAGCGGCGGCGGGGCGGAGTCGGTGTCCGCCTCCTACAAGGCGCACGACACCGTGGCGCAGGCGCCGATCGGTCCGGTCGGCGAGAGCGCGAGCTACAAGGGCTACGACGGATTCTGGATGATCCTGCCGTCCACCACGACCCCTGTCGACGGTTCGTTCTTCGCTAGCGTCACGGAAGACGGGACCGCGATGCTCCGCTGGACCGTGGCGGCGCTCTACGACATCGTGGGTCTGAACGTCTATCGAGCCACGTCTGAGGAAGGCCCGTTCGAGCTTCTGAACGAAGTCCCACTCGACCCCGAATCCCCGGGCAGTTACGAGGACGACAGCGTCTGGCCCGAGACGACGTTCTGGTACGAGCTGCGGGTCGTCTTCCCGGACGGAACCGAGGACGTGGTCATTGGTTCGCCCGCGATGGTCAAGACGGACGGCAAGCTCCTGCTCGCGCTCTATCCCGCGAGTCCCAATCCGTTCGGTGACGCGACGACTGTGCGCTTCGATGTCCCGGACCATGCGGGTCCCGTCAACCTCATGATCTACAACGTACGCGGACAGGTCGTGCGCAGGCTCGTGGACGAACCCATGGACCGTGGCCGCTACGAGCGCGTCTGGAACGGCCGCGACGAAACCGGTACGCCGGTCGCCGCGGGTGTCTACTTCACCCGCCTCATCGTCGACGGCGAATCCGAGCGACAGAAGGTGATGCTCCTCAAGTAGGCTGATGATGCTGGCGGCTCTCTGGCTCGAGCAGCGCCCCCGGGAGAACCGGGGGCGCACCAGAGCCTCTCATGACAGGAGACGCGAAATGAGAACTCTGAGCGCAGTCCTCCTCCTCGCGACCGCGGCCCTCCTAATCGCCGCGACGCCCGTGGGAGCGCAGATCCCCGAGACGATCAACTACCAGGTAATGGTAACTGACGACGCCGATCAGGCGATCGTCGACACTGAGGTCGAGATCGTCTTCCGCCTATACACGGCGCCGGTCGGCGGCACGCTCGAGTGGACCGAGACCCACAACCCGACGACGAATCACATCGGTGTCGCTTCGGTCATCCTCGGCGACACCACACCTCTCGCCTTCGAGCAGCCCCTCTGGCTGCAGATCGAGGTGGAGGGCGAGGTCCTGACGCCTCGCCGTGAACTCACCGCGGTCCCGTACGCCTTCCGCGCGAAGGATTCGGACTACCTCGGCGGCGTGCAGGCGGCGGACTACGCGCTCAGCTCCGGGACCGGCGACGGCCACTCTCTGGACGCCTCGGACGGGAACCCCATCAACCAGGTCTTCGTCGATGCAGCCGGAGAGGTCGGCATCGGAACCACGACGCCAAATGAGGACCTGCACATTCACGATTCGACCGGACTCGTCTATACGCGCTTCACGAACTCGACGACCGGCTCAGGTACGAGCGACGGCTTCAAGATCGGCATCAACGGGGCGGGCAACGCCTACCTCTACCAGTACGAAGCTGAATCTCTCTTCTTCAGCACGAGCGGCATCTCCCGCGGCCAGTTCGATTCCGACGGCACGTTCGAGCTCGGCAACGACCTCGTGAGCGGTGAGTTCGAGCTGTACCTGAACGGTTCCACGGGTCCAACGGTAAAGATCGGCAACTACGCGGCCTATGGAGGTGCGCTCAATCTTTTCGATGCCTACGGAAATGAACATTCGTTCATAGAACCGGATATTCAGGGGGGAGGTGCCGGCTACCTCCACGTCATGGACGGTGCTGGGTACGACGGCTTCTACGTCGATGGCAATCCCGGCGACAACGACTGCGAGGTCATCGTAGTGGGTTCCGGTTCGTCCACGCTCTTCGATGCGGGCGAATCGGGCGACGACTCGGTCGTCCTTCCCACGAGCGCCATCAACGCCACCGAGCTGTTCGACGAGCCGGGCGCTGCCAGCGTAACGGCCACGTCGTCGTTCGCGCTGACGGGCGGAGTCGACATTCTCCTTCAGCGCACAATCACGACGCCCGGCCCCGGGTACGTTCTCGCCATAGCGACGGGGGAAGCTTGGTGCCCTGGAGGTGGCTCATCCGATGCCGCCTGGTTCGGCGTATCGACGATCTACAGCACGTTCCCCACCGGCGGAGCAATCTACGTTCGGGTGCCGGACGGCGCCGGGACCGGGAACTGGTATCAGTCGATCACGACGCACGGGCTCTTCGAAACGTCCGGCGGTTCGGACACTTTCTTCTTCCTGGGCGACAACGTGATCGGGGATTGGACCGTCGGCGACAGGAAGCTGACACTGCTCTACATCCCGACCGCCTACGGCACCGTCTCCAGGACGGAGTTCGGCGAGACCGGCAATCCGGAGACCGACGTTCCTCCCGCCGCACGGCCGCTCACGGAGAGCGATCGCGCGTTCGAGCGTAGCGAGTCGATCGCGGCCAACCAGGCGCGGGTCGACGCGGAGCTCGCCGCGATGAGGGCGGACATGGCAGAGCTGCGCCCGCAGCTGAAAGCGGCGAACGGACTGAACAACTAGCTCCTGATCCTATCGAAGCCCCCCGGGACCTCCGGGGGGCGTCGCATCATCGAGCAAGCTCCTGAGA
>JAUWRQ010000160.1 GCA_030610515.1 Candidatus Eiseniibacteriota bacterium
CACAATGATACTCGCAGCTGCGATCACGCTGGGCGCGCTTGCGCCTACGGCGGTCGCGCAGACGACCGGCACCGAGGCTCTGGTGACCATCAGGGCCACGGAGACGCCGCTCGTCGATGTCCTGCAAATACTCTCAGAGAAGAGCGGGCTCAACATCGTGGCGAGCACTCAAGTGGAGGGCACGGTCATCTCGATACACCTGACCAACACGCCGGTCGAAGAGGCCCTGAACCTCATCGTCCGCGCGGCCGGTCTGGGGTACGAGAGAGTGGGCAACTCGATTCTCGTCGCGGCCGAGGAAGTCCTCAAGCAGGAGACCGGTCTCGGGACGTACGTCATACCGCTGATGTACGCCGACGCGTTCGAGCTGGTACCCGTGCTCAAGGAGATGATCGAGAAAGTCGCCGCTGATCCGGGCGGCAACCGGCTGATCGTCGTCGCCACGCCCGGCATGATCGAGCAGATCCGCAGCGTCATCACGACGTTGGACGTCCCGCCGGTTCAGATCATGCTGCAGACGGAGGTCATAGAGGTCTCGACGAACGATCTTCGGGAACTCGGCATCGACTGGGGTAAGATCACGAACCAGACGGTCATCTTTGCGGAGGGCGATCCGGGTGCTTCGACCACGGATGCCATTCCCTCCGACATGGGGTTCATCGGTCGCACGCCCGACCTGGACATCGTGACGCGGCAGGCCAAGGCTCTCGAGATAGCGCTCGACCTCCTCGAGACGGAGGGCAAGGCCAGGATCCTGACGCGCGCGACTCTCGCGACGCTCAACAACCGCGCGGCCGAGATCCACATCGGTGACGTCATTCCGTATACCGTCAGCGGGCTCACGACCGGTGGCCTGTACGAGGTCAAGGTGGAGAAGGAAGAGGTCGGCGTCTCGGTGAAGGTCACTCCGAGGGTCGCAGGTGACGGGCACATTACGGTGTTCGTGGAGCCGAACGTGAGCACCATAGTCGGCTTCCGCGGTCCTAACGACGAGATCCCGTGGACGAAGGAGCGCAGGGCCACGACGCAGGTGCGTGTCATGGACGGCGATACGTTCATGATCGCCGGACTCCTGTCCGAGGACGAGAGCACGACGACCGCCAAGGTCCCGATTCTCGGTGACATCCCGCTGCTTGGGTATCTCTTCCAGCACCAGAAGATGGAGATCAAGAACTCGGACCTCATCATCAAGATCACGCCGACCATCATGAAGTAGGCGCCGCGCGTTCGCGCGGCAGGGTCCAAAGGCGCAGGAGCAGGCAGGACCGACGAAGAGATGCGTGCGGTTCCTCAAGCAGTGAGCCGCATCTAGGGCGGGGCCCCGTGAGGGGCCCCGTTCGCTTGTGCCTCCGGAACGGGCCGCGGGAGCGCGGGCCGCCCGCCCGCAGGGGTGTCTCCTCGGTGTGCCCGCGGAACGGGCGGCGGGAGCGCCGGCCGCACGTGGCGGGGTGTCTCCTCAAGTAGCTGGCCTCCGCGAGTTCCTTCCGCTATACTCCTTCGTTACGGAAACACCCTCACCGGGAGGATGCGTGGACAGGTACGATCTCGTGATCGTGGGAGCTGGGCCCGCCGGGCTGACCGCCGGTCTCTACGCCGGGCGTTCGCGCCTAAGGACTGCCGTCCTGGAGTCGATGATGCCGGGCGGCCAGGCTGCCATCACCGATATGCTGGAGAACTACCCCGGGGTTGGTTCCGTCAACGGGGCAGAGCTATCGCAGAAGATGCTCGAGCAGATGAAGGCGTTCGGCGCGGAGCTCCTGACCGGCGAGGTCACGGGGTTCGAGAGCGGAGACGACGGATTCGCGGTGAGCGCGGGAGGAAAGACGTACGCGGCGCGCGCGGTGATCGTGGCCTCCGGAACGGGCTTCCGCAAGCTCGGCGTGCCCGGTGAGGAGGAGCTCGCAGGGCGCGGTGTTTCGTACTGCGCCACGTGCGACGGGCCCTTCTACAAGGGCCAGGAGATCGCCGTCGTCGGCGGGGGCGACAGCGCCCTTCAGGAAGCGCTCTATCTGACCACCTTCGCAAAGAAGATCTACCTCATACACCGACGCGACGAGTTCCGGGCGGTTCCCGTTCTGGACGAGCGCGTCCGCTCGCACGAGGTCATCGAGTGCCTCTGCAGCAACGTCGTGACGGCGATCCGCGGGGAGAACGGCGTCGAGGCCCTCGAGCTTCACGACAAGAAGACCGGGAAAGACAGGACGCTCGCCGTGGCCGGTGTCTTCCTGTTCGTAGGGTTGGAGCCGAGGACGGCGTTCCTCAAGAACTTCGTCGAGCTTGACGAGTCAGGTTTCGTCGTCACGGACCAGGAGATGAAGACGAGCGTTCGAGGGGTCCTGGCCGCGGGCGACTGTCGCGCGAAGCTCCTGCGGCAGGTGTCGACGGCCGTCGGAGACGGTGCGACGGCGGCATTCGCGGCGCAGCGGTATCTCGAGGACGACGAGTGGTAGTCTCGAGCCGCGGCGCCGCCTTTCCGGAGGACGATGAAGGGTAGTCTCGAGCCGCGGCACCGCCGTCTGGAAGACGTTCCCGGGCCGTCGCTCTCCGAAAAGGGGTGCCGGAAGCGTGGTCTAGGCAATGGAGGTGATGCATGAAGGAGATCCTGAAGGAGGCGATGAACGAGCTCAAGCGCCGAGGCGTCGACTACGCCGACGCGCGACGGGTTCGTACGCTCTCCGAGATCCTCGTGATGAAGAACGGAGTCCTCGAGACCGCGTCGCTCAACGAGTCCGAGGGGTTCGGGGTTCGCGTGCTGAACGGCGGAGCGTGGGGGTTTTCGTCGAGCTCCGAAATGACTGCGGACAAGGTCCGAGAAGTGGCCGACCGCGCTCTCTCGATATCGAAGGCGAGTGCGAAGGTCGGAGGCGGGACCGTCCTCTTGGACGGACAGCGTGCGGTCACTGACACGTACAGGAACGAGGTCGAAGAGGACCCGTTCGAGGTTCCGCTTTCTGACAAGCTCTCCATTCTCGAGGCGTCGTGCGCGGGCATGGCGCGGACCGACGACGTCAAGTTCGCGACCGCGTCGATGATGAACTGGAAAAATGAGAAGCTCTTCGTCAGCACCGAAGGGAGCGAGATCGAGCAGACGATCATCGAGGCCGGCGGCGGCATCGCCGCGACGGCGATGGACGGCGACGACCGCCAGACGCGCTCGTACCCCGCCAGCTTCCGTGGGGACTACGCGACCCAGGGGTTCGAGTTCACGCGGTCGCTCGACCTGGCGGGACACGCGGAGCAGACCGGTCGGGAAGCGGCGGAGCTTCTCCGCGCCGACGAGTGTCCGGCGAGGAACACGACGCTCATCATGGGTGGCACGCAGCTCGCGCTCCAGGTGCACGAGTCGTGCGGACACCCCATCGAGTTGGACCGCGTGTTCGGGACCGAAGCTTCCTACGCGGGGACGAGCTTCCTGACCGTGGAGAAGCTGAAGGAACTTCGGTACGGTTCTGAGATCGTGAACATCGTTGCGGACGCCACGGTCCCGGGGGGCTTGGGGACGTTCGGGTACGACGACGAGGGAGTGCCGGGGCAGAGAACGGACATCGTGAAGGACGGGATGTTCGTCGGCTACATCATGAGCCGCGAGACCGCGCCGAGGATCGGGCTCCGAAGCAACGGCACCATGCGCGCGGACGGCTGGAACAGGATTCCCCTCGTCAGGATGACCAACATCAACCTCCTGCCGCGCGAGGGTACCCTCGAAGAGATCATCGCCGACACGAAGGACGGCATCTTCGTCGACTCCAACAAGAGCTGGAGCATCGACCAGCGGAGGATCAACTTCCAGTTCGGGTGCGAGATCGGATGGGAGATCAAGAACGGGAAGCGGGTCCGCATGCTCAAGAATCCTGTCTACACGGGCATCACGCCCGAATTCTGGGGCGGGTGCGACGCGATCGCCGGACCCGAGGAGTGGCACGTTTGGGGCATACCGAGCTGCGGCAAGGGAGAGCCGGGGCAGTCCGCGCACGTCGGGCACGGCGTGTCGCCGTCCAGGTTCAGGAACGTCGAAGTGGGGGTGAGAAAATGATACAGAAGAACGAGCTTCTCTCGCTTCTCTCCGACGCGCTCGAGAAGTCGTCTGCCGACGGAACCGAGCTCATGGCGTACGGGGTCAACTCGTCTCTCACGCGGTTCGCGGACTCGGTCATTCATCAGAACGTGCACGAGGACGACCACTCGATCGTCGCAAGGGTCGCGGTTGGGAAACGCATAGGTGTGACGGACACGAACCGGCTCGATCCGACGTCGCTGGCGCAGGCGATCGAGAGGGCCGTGACGATTGCGAAGGAGAGTCCGGAACAGGATGATTTCCCCGGGTTCCCGACGAACGCTCCGGC
>JAUWRQ010000332.1 GCA_030610515.1 Candidatus Eiseniibacteriota bacterium
CTCGCTTACCTTCTTCGTCGTACTCCACCGTGACGCGGTACTCGATCCCGGCCGCCGGGGTCGCTGTCGTTGTCTCGACGGCCCTTCCGGTTGCGTCATAGACGTTCGACACCGTCTGCAGAACGACGCCCGCCGCGTTCCTGACCACGGTGGACGTTGCACGCCCGTCGGAATCGTAGGTGACGCTCGTGACGGAGCCCACGGTCCCGTCCGGGAGCAGCGCGGTGGATTCAATCGGGCGCCCCTCCTCGTCGATCGACGTCTGGGTCGATGCGAGGACGTTCCCGTCGGAGTCGTAGTTGACCGTACTGACCGCGTTGCCCTCGGCGTCATACTCGAAGATCATCGTCTGGGAGATACCGGCGTCGGGGACTTCGGTGAGAGCGTTGGTCACCAGACCGTCCGCGTCGTATTCGTAGCTCGTCGCTACAAGCAGGCTCCCGTCGGGTCTGTAGCTGGTCGTACCTACGATTCTGTCGGCGTCGTACTCGAACACGCTCCTGGCATCTCCCTCGCCCGTCTGATTCTCGCTGACAGACTCGAGCAGGAAGCCCGAGTCGTCGCACGTACTGACGATCCGCTGCAGAATCGACCCGTCCTCGTTGAACGTTGCCTGCTCGAGCGCGTTTCCGTTCCTGTCGTAGCCGATGTATGCCGACCTGTACCCGCTCCCCAGAACTCCCCCGGGCCCGGCCGCGTACGTCCACGCCGACTGAGACATGATGTTCAGCGCCTGTATCTCCTCGGCCGACTCCGATGGCGTCGATCGATCGGCTACGTCCGGAGCCCCGACGTCCCTCGCGGACGCGAGGCCGGCCATCAGGAGCGCCGCGAGCGCGACGGCAACCAAGAGGGGTCGTGAGTACGTCTTTCTCATGGCATCCTCCGAACTGATGTATTGGCACCCGCCGAACCTGACGCGTCGCCTGACAGCGCCGGCTCGGATGAGCGGTTCTCGCTTACCTACCAGCTGCTGTCCGAGGTCGCACCGTCCGCGCTCGGCACGCCCGCTGCAGGTGCGATCTCCACGGGACCGGCCAGGGCCTCTCGGATCGCCGCGAGTTCCTGCTGCATCGCGTCCAGGCCGCCAACACGCTCCTGCAGCTCCGCGAGTTCCACCTGCAGCTCGAGAACGTCGGCCGCCTTCGCCGCGAGATCGGACCTCAGAGCCTCGACCGTCCCCTCCCGCTTCCAGATGGCCTCAGCGATGTCGCCCTGGTTCAGCCCGACGGCCACCGTGACGAGCGCGGTGTAGTCGCTGTCCGACGCGCCCCACGCTCTGCCGACTATCTTGGAGTACTCAGCGACCGTCATGAGCTCCGGGGACACGGCCACGGACGTGCCGTCGTCCAGCCCTGAGGGGATGATGTAGTCCCCTTCGGTCACAGGTCCCATGACCTTCACAGGCACCTGGCCCATGAACGCGATCTTGCTGTACAGGTGCTCCTGCTCCTCTGGAGGCGAGTTCCCGAGGACGATGGGGGCGTGCGATGCGACCATCACCTGGTGAGCGCCACGCGTGGCCTTCGTGACCTTACCGCCGAACACACCGACAACGTCCCCCGGCTCGATGATCTCGTCGGGGTCAAGCCGCTCGAGGTACTCGGCGTAGTCACCCGCGGAGGATCTGTATGCAACGCCCATGTACGAGTACATGAACACCTGAGTGCCGATCGCGCGCGTAGCCTGAAGCGCGACGGCAGCCACCTTCGAGGCAACGACCGGAATCGAGGGCGGGCAGGTCACGACGCCCAGCCCCGCACAGACCCGGACGTCGGCAATCGCTCCGATGAGCTCGATGCCCGCCCAGGAGAGCTGCAGGTAGTCGACGAGAGTGAAGTAGATGTAACGGGGCGACGACGCCAGATCTAGGTTGCACTGAGCCTCGATGCGGCCTCTCATCCCGTCCGAATCCCAGAACGACACGTAGTTCTTGTCGCTGCACGTGAAGAGGGTCCCCAGAGACTGCTCGACATTGATCGCGACGCCCTGGCCGCGCGTGTCGAGGCGGATGGGATAGCTGTTGATGTCGCCCTGGCCGCCCGAGCCGGACGCCACTACGTGCAGCTGCGCCGTCGGGTCAGAGGTTCCGATGCCGACGTTGCCGCCCTCGAGCAGCAGGTTGCCGCCCGTAGTATAGAGACGGACGTCATCGTTGCCCGTGCGCTTGAGGCCGTGACGCGGGTCTGCCAGGAAGAACGCGCCCTCCGTCGGAGACACGCGGGACAGGATGTACTTCGCCGCGAGGGTATCGGCGCTGATAACGATGTTGCTGCCGTCCCCGGCGATCCTCAGGCGCTCCTCGCCATCCGTGGCTAGTATCAGATCCGTCAGGTCCGACGTTCCGACGTAGTCCTTCTCAGGATCTGTCCTCCTGTTGCCGCCGGTCTTCCACACGGCGGACGGCGTGGGAGGATGGCCATCATCACCGCGCTGCCCCGGAGGAGAACCACCGGGAGCGTCCGTGATCTTCTCCCAGCTCACGCTCGCAATGTGATCGTCGGTGACCGACAGCGGCGCGAGCTTCTCGGATGTGATGGAAGCATCGGGCACCTCATCGGCAACGCCTGCCCTGAAAGCGTAAGCCGTGGTCATGAGCTGCAA
>JAUWRQ010000263.1 GCA_030610515.1 Candidatus Eiseniibacteriota bacterium
ATGATGTTGATCCTGTGGTCGAGCCAGTGGCACGTCGTCGCGGCGGACGTGATCGTGATGCCGCGCTCCCTCTCCTGCGCCATCCAGTCCATCACAGCGGCGCCGTCGTGCACCTCACCCATTCGGCGAACGCGGCCGGTGTAGAACAGGATTCGCTCGGTGAGCGTGGTCTTCCCGGCATCGATGTGCGCCATGATGCCTATGTTCCTGACCCTGTCGAGTGACTGCTCGGCCGACATCCTGTTCTTCCCCGCGCTGCTACGTGCGACGCGCGCCTTGGACGCCACGAAGGAACTCTGCCCGTGTCCGCTCTGCGGACGCTCCATGCTTGTGCTCGGCGACTGCTGCAATGTTCCCCCGGGCGGTTTCGTCTACCACCTGTAATGCGCGAGGGCCTTATTGGCCTCCGCCATCCGGTGTGTGTCGTCGCGCTTCTTCATCGCCGCGCCCTCTTTCTTGTACGCGGCGAGGAGCTCACCAGCCAGCTTTTCGGACATGGTGTGCTCCGAACGCTGTTTCGAGAAGTTGATGATCCACCTGAACGCGAGCGCGGTGCGCCGCTCCGGACGAACCTCGATCGGAACCTGATACGTGCTGCCGCCGACTCTCCGCGACTTCACTTCGAGCATCGGCTTGACGTTGTTGATGGCCTTCTCGAACACCATCAGTGCGTCTTCCTTGCTCCTCTCGGCGATGATGTCCATCGCGCTGTAGAGGATACGCTCCGACACGCTTCTCTTGCCGCCTTTCATCAGGCAGTTGATGAAGCGCGTCACGAGGGTGCTTCCGTACTTCGGGTCAGCCTCCCTCTTCCTCTTGGGAACTTCGCGCCTTCTCGGCATCCTCGTCCTTCCTCCGACAGATCAAGTCGTCCGATTGCCCAGCTCGAGGACCGCAGTCCCTGCCGGGGCTCACCGGCCTCTACTTCGGCCGCTTCGTCCCGTATTTCGAGCGGGACTGCTTCCTTCCGTCGACGCCCGCGGCGTCCATCGGCCCACGGATCACGTGGTAGCGGACGCCCGGCAGATCCTTGACCCTTCCACCCCTGATCAGCACCACCGAATGCTCCTGAAGGTTGTGGCCCTCGCCCGGGATGTACGCCGTGACGGAGTCACCCTTCATGAGCCTCACCCTGGCGACCTTTCGGAGAGCCGAGTTCGGCTTCTTCGGGGTCGTCGTGTACACCCTCGTGCAGATCCCCCTGCGCTGCGGGTGACCCTTGAGCGCACGAGCGGGCTTCTTCTTGACCTTCTCTTTCCTGCCGTGTCGAATGAGCTGGTTAATGGTCGGCAATCCGTCCTCCTTGTCCTTCCGTTCCAGCGTGTCTCCGATGCCTCGTTGTGACTCGGTGTCTCAAGAGCGCTTGAGCCGCTTCCCGCGTCTCCGGCGTCCCTACCCCGCCGCCGAGGTCAGCGTGCCGACGCTTCCCTCCGGCGCCTCATCGGGACGCTCGACCACACGGGGCTCCGGCTCCTCCGGCCTGAGCACCCGGATGTTCTCGTACTTCTCAAGACCGGTGCCGGCCGGGATGCGCCTGCCTATGATCACGTTCTCCTTGAGTCCGCGGAGAGTGTCCGTGTCGCCGCGCGTCGCCGCCATCATGAGAACGCGAGTCGTCTCCTGGAAGGACGCCGCCGAGATGAAGCTGTCGGTCGTGAGCGCCGCCTTCGTGATACCGAGGAGAAGCGCCTCGTGTTGACCGGGCTGCTGCCTGTCGGCCTTCTTCACGCCCTTGTTCTCCTCGGCGATCCTCCTGTTCTCCGCTTCGAACACCGCTCGGGCCACGACCTGCCCCTCGAGGAACTGCGTGTCGCCGGGGTCGAGGACCTTCACCTTCTGGAGCATCTGTCGCACAATCATCTCGATGTGCTTGTCGTTGATCTTGACACCCTGCAGGCGGTAGACCTCCTGGATTTCGTTCAGGAGGTACTCCTGCACCGCCTTCTCGCCCTTGATGGCGAGGATGTCGTGCGGATTCACCGGTCCCTCCGACAGACGGTCGCCCGCCAGAACCGCGTCGCCGTCGTGGACCCTCAGGTGCGTTCCGTGCGGAAGCTTGTAGACCTTCTCGACGTCGTCATCGCCGACGACAGCGATCTCGCGGAGGCCCTTCTTGACCTCTCCGAACCGAACGATCCCGTCGATCTCGCTGATGGTCGCGGGGCTCTTGGGAGGACGCGCCTCGAAGAGTTCCTCGACTCTGGGGAGTCCGCCCGTGATGTCCCGGGTCTTCCCGAACTCCCGCTGGATCTTCGCCAGGAGCGTCCCCGGTGTGATCTCCTCACCGTCGTCAACGAGCAGCTGCGACCCGGTCGGCAGGATGTACTCGACCAGGTTCCTGCCCTTCTTGGACTCGATGTGAAGCGAAGGATGGAGCTCCTTCTCCGGATCCTCCATGATCACGCGTTCCCTGTGGCCCGTCGATTCGTAGGCCACTCGGTCGACCGTCCTGCCCTCGACGACCTGCTCGAACCGAACGGTCCCGCCGGAGCGTGCGATGATCGGGTCGTTGTACGGGTCCCACTCGAAGAGCACCGTCCCCTCCTCGACACGGTCTCCGTCGCTCACGTGAAGGACAGCGCCATACGGGACGTTGTAGTTTCTCTCTCTGCCGTCGTCGCCGTGCTTCGCGATGCGTGCGTTTCGCGCGATGACGATATGCTGCTTCTCCGCGTTCATCCGCACTCCCGATGCCCTGTCGAACTTGAACTCGATCAGGCCCGGCATGGCCGCCTCGCGTTTCGATACCTCCGCGATTCGGCCGGCGGTGCCGCCGATGTGGAACGTACGGAGCGTGAGCTGCGTACCCGGCTCTCCGATCGACTGAGCGGCCACGACGCCGACGACCTCGCCTATCTCCACGAACCGTCCGGTGGCGAGGTTGCGCCCGTAGCACATGGCGCAGACAGCGTGACTCGCCTCGCACGTCAATACGGAACGGATGGTCACTTGCTCGATGTTCATGTCGCGGAGCTTCTCGGTGGCCTCCTCGTCGATGAGGTCGTTCCGCTTGATGAGCACATCGCCCGTCGCCGGGTCGATCACGTCCTCGGAAGCCACACGTCCGAGAACGCGCTCATGGAGAGGCTCAACGATCTTGCCCGCCTCGATGAGAGCGGTGGTCACCGTGCCTCGCGAGGTGCCGCAGTCGTGCCCGGAGATGAC
>JAUWRQ010000041.1 GCA_030610515.1 Candidatus Eiseniibacteriota bacterium
CACGCGGTGATGGAAAGGGCCGCGTTCGACAACCCCACGGCCGTGCCGGCTCTCGTGTCCGCGACGGCGCGAGCGGCGAACACGGATGGGGAGATGATCGAGGAAGCCGAGAGAATGGTCTCAGCGGCGCTCGACTCGGGGGTCATCCGGCGCGCGGCAGCGGCCAACCGATGCTACCGTGAGGTCCCGTTTTCCGTCATGCGCGGAGAGATGACGGTCGAGGGAAAGATGGATCTCGTCTTCGTGGAGGACGAGGAGCTGGTCATCGTGGACTACAAGACAGACGCTGAGCCGCCCGGAGGGTTCGGGAGCCTCGTTGAGCGCTACAGCCGTCAGGCGCTCGCGTACGGCGTTGCGGCCGAACAGGCGACGGAGATGCCGCTTCGGGAGGTCGTGCTTCTTTTCCTGAGCGGTTCGGAGCCCGTCGAGATGAAGGTCGACATCGGGAAGGCGAGAGACGAGCGTGCGCGCTCGTTCGACCGCATCCTCACAGAACTCCCGCAATGAAGAAGGGAGCGCGCGTCCGCACGCTCCCCCACCGTCAGCCCGAGTCACCGTCGAAGAAGCCTCTTCCCTCGGAGACAGAAGGGGCCCCGTGCTCGCACACGGGGCCCCAAAGCACCGGCATGACACCGGCTGTTCCATGTCAGCGGAACATCGCCTTGATGCCCGACCAGGAGGATGCCTCGGTTGCGCTGAACTGGTCCGCGTAGAGCACGAACGCGCATTCGCGATGTTCGTACGGGTCCGAGGATGAGATCGGCGACCAATCGGGCACACCGAGGGCATCGAAGACGTAGACCGCCTCGCCACTCCAGTAGTCCTCCGCCACACACTCGCCCCACCCCCACTGCCCGCCCTCGTACCATGGGTAGACGGCTTGGATGCTCAGCCAGTAGGTCTGACCGGACTGCTGGGCGAAGGGCGCGGCGAGCTCGCAGTAGTAGTGGTACCACCACGACTGGTCCGGAAGGAGTTCCTCGACGAACGCCAGGCATTCCTCCTCGTAGACCATCGCCCCAGGGCGAGGGAACCTCGAACCCGGATCGTTCTCGTAGAACCTGACGACGAAGCGATCCGCGTGGGGCGGGGCTCCTGGGTTCCAGTAGGCGCCCCACCATTCAACCGCCGCAACGGGCCGTCCATTACTGCACGTGAAGTCGTCGGCCGTCTCGGCGTGGAACGGGTAGTCGGCGGCGTACTGCGACGCCAGCGCCCACCCCCCGTCCTCTTTGAGCTCCTGCGCCCACACGACCTCCACTCCGTTGGCGGCCGCCCACTCGTAGTTCGGCCCGTCGGGTGACGCAACCTGGGCCACCGGCGCCGCCGCGGCCACGCCCGCCGTGATCAGCAGAAGCAGGATAACCAGTCTCATCCGCCCTCCTCATGGTGCGGAGGCGGCGGAACCTCTCGGGGCGTTCCGCCGCCCGAAGCCTCTGTTGCCGCTACTTCAAGAGAATCATCTTCCGGGTCAACGCCTCTGCGTCCGCGACCAGCCTGTAGAAGTAGACGCCTGACGCGGCGAGCCTGCCGTTCTGGTCCCTTCCGTCCCAGATCACGGCGTACCGTCCCGGGTCCTGAGGTTCGCCCGCGAGAAGCCTGCGAACGAGCCTGCCTGACAGAGTGTAGACCTCGAGGTCGACAGTTGCCGGGCTCGGGAGCGCGTAGCAGATCTCCGTCATCGGATTGAAGGGGTTCGGGTAGTTGCCGAGCAACTCGTATCTGACCGGCGTGCCCTCGACGCCGGTGTCCACGACGTAGACGAGCACCGGCACGATGACCGTGACCGAATCGGGGTCGTCGCTCCGGACGAGCAGGTTGCACGTGTGCTCGCCAAGCGCAAGGTCAGTCGCGTCCACGCAGATGGAGATCGGCTCCGACATCCCCGGGGCGCTGACGCCGTACCACGGCACCGCCGTCAGCCACGGACACCCGGGCGCAATCTCCGCCGCGAGCCCGTTGTGGACGTACGCCTCGTCGTAGGCGACCGGCAGTCCGACCGCACCGCTCGGGGATTCGATGCCTACGGTCGCGCTCGTTAGCGTGCCGAGCATCGTGTGGTATTGGAACAGCATGCTGCCGTCGTCCCGCAGAATGACCTGGAACGTCAGGTTGCTCGACGGCTCATATGCTCTCAGGATGCCTGTGTATTGCACAACGAACTCGCTCGTCTGCGCGTTCCAGTACGTGTGCACCGAGCCCGCGAGCATCGGATTGAGGTCGTCCCAGAAGGGGGCCACGATCGCGTTGGGGGTCGCCGCGTCGGGAATCGGCGTGTTCGATGGAATCATGCCGTTCGACCCGAACGTCAGGTACCCGTTGGAGCCGATCGTCACGAAGTGCTCCACGCCGCCGTAGAACGGGAAGGCGAACGGGAGCGCGATCGTCTGCGCGGTGTCGTCGCCCATCATGAGCGGCGAACCGACGCCCGAGATATCGAACCAAGAGAAGACCGGTCCTCCAAGGTCGTCGCTGTCCCTCCACGAGTATCCGTACGCGTCTGGGCCGCCGTAACCGCGCGCGCCGCCCCTTGTCCCGTCCCGTCCGAGCTCGGGAACCTCCGGGCGCGTCGAGGACGAGACCGCGTCGCCGTGCCGCTCCGGAACGTCGGGAGGTAACCTGCGAGGCTGTCCGTGTGACCCCGGATCCCTCGGGCTCTTTCCGACGGTCCAGCTGAGGTCGTCGCCGCCGGTATTGGCCACGTACATCGAGTCGCACGCGCTCTCGCCGCCCATCACGGTGAACGAGAGATCCTCCGGCTGCACCTCTATCTGCGGAGGGCCGACGACCAGGAGTCCGAGCGAGACCACGAACTCGGGCTCGTCCGGGTCGTTGCTCTCGAACACGAGGTCCACCTCGTGCAGGCCCGGCTCGAGGCCCGCGGGATAGGCGCAGAGCTCGATCTCCTGCGCGATCCCGCCCGCCTGGGTGTCGCCGACGGGCGTCTCCACGAGCCACGGCACCGAGTCGTGGATGAGCACCACGAGCGCGTCGTGGACGTAGGCGCTGTTGAAGGCCACCTGGAGTCCCGAGGCGCCGACCTCGTCCTCGACTCCGATGGAGCCGAGCTCGGTGTCACCGTTCATGTCGAAGTACTTGAACCGTATCGAGCCGTTGGGATCGAGCGTCACCTGGAAGGTCTTCGTTCCCGTCGACCAGTAGTCGTAGATGTCGGTGTACTGGACGACGAATCTGCCGGTCACCCCGTCGTGGTGGTAGTGGATCGAGCCTCCAAGCTCGGGGTTCAGGTCGACCCAGAACGGAGCGATGAGGTTGCCGGGCGCTTCGACCGTCGGAATGGGATCGTGGTTGTACGCCGAGGCGTCCGGTCCGAACGTGACGTAGCCGTTCGAGCTGATCCTGACGAGCGTCTGAGGTCTCCCGTAGAACGGGAACGCGAACGGAAGCGCGACCTCTTCGAAGTCGTCATCCGTGAGCGTCAAGGGCGTGCCGACTCCCGTGATGTCCTGCCACACGAAGCTCGGTCCGCCGAGGTCGTCGCTGTCGATCCAGGTGTAACCGAATCCGTCCGGACCGCCCGACCCTCTCCCGCCGACCCTCTGATCGCGCTCGCCCTTGTTGGCCGGAGCCCGTGCGGAGCCGAGAGCGCTCCCGAACTCGGCGCGCCTGGACTCGCCTGACGAAGCCGCTCCGGCGCGGAACTCAACGGCTTCCCGTCCGCCACCGACCACTCCACCCCGAGCGACGACCGGCGCCTCCCTGATCCGCCAGACAAGATCGCCGAAACCCTCGTTGGTGATCGTGAGCGTGTCGCAGACAACGGTCCGGTTCCCGGCTTCGAGCTCGACGACGAGGGGAACGACGTCGATGTCCGGCACCATCGGAGGCTGGTCGCATCCGACAGGATAGGCCCCTACGAGCCCGCACTCGGGCGCGTTCGCACACGGCGAGCCGACCTGCAGGTAGAAGTTGAGGCTCTCGGGGACGCAGAAGGTGGGATCGAGCGAGAAGTTGCCGTAGAGCCCTGCCTGCCCCGCGATGCACCCTACCCAATCTCCCCCGTAGTTGCCATATACGTCGGTGCAGTCGAGATCCGCCGTCGCCTCGGCCCCGCACCCAACGGCCTCGCCGTAGGGAGCGAAGGCCACGATCGAGTTCGACAGCGTGACGTCGCCGCCGGTCACGTAGACGCCGGCTCCGTCGTTCGCGGCGTTCTCGTGGAGGGTGCAGCCCGCAAGCTCCGCGTAGGCGCCGGAGTCGCAGTAGATGGCGCCACCGTAGAGCTTCGCGGTATTGCCCACGAAAAGGCACTCATTGAGCGTGGCGTAGGAATTGTCCCTCGACGCCAGTCCGCCGCCGACCACGCTCCAGTTGAGCGCGAACAGGCAGCGCGTGAAGGTCGGCGAGGAAGACTGCTCGAGCGCGACCGCGCCTCCATACAGATCCGCAACGCCGGTCGCGAACACGCAGTCGAGGAACTCGGGCGATGACCCGGAGCAGTACAGATTGCCTCCGCTCTCGGCAGTCATGCCGGCTGTCAGCGTGAATCCAGCCACGACCGTGCTCTCGTCGACGTCCGAGCAGTACATGACACGCCCCGCTCGGCCCGACGCGTCGATCGTGACGCAGTCCGGCTCTCTAGTTTCACTCAAGAGCGTGACGCCGGACTTCAGGGCAACGTCGCTCTCGTAGTAGGTGCCGCACGCGACGACCACCGTGTCGCCGACGGCAGCAGAGTCGATGCCCGCCTGAATCGTGGGAGCGTCCGCGGGCACGTACCACGTGCGCGGCGGAGGAGTCACGGTGACGCGGACGTACGCCGTGTCCGTGCCGCTCACGCAGTCGCCGACCACGTAGCGGAAGCTATCAGCCCCGGCGAACCCGGGAAGGGCGAAGTAGGTGACGGACTGGTCGCCCTCGTTCACATAGGCCTCGCCCATGGCCTCGTCGCCGAAGACGTCGAGCACGGAGAGCGCATCGAAGTCCGGGTCGCTGTCGTTGCCGAGCACCGCGATCGAGAGCGGTGCGTACCCGGCGACCGAGCCTACGTCGTCTGCCGCGATCGGGCGTCCGTTCCCTATCGCACCGCCCACGGCCTTGAAGAGGAACTTGGTGTCGCGCTGGATCGGCTCCATGTAGAGGCTGTCCGATACGGTCAGGCCCGCGTAGCAGTCGAAGTTGGGATCGCGCGACGCGCTTCCACGAGAGCGTCCCGTCTCGACGATCACGTCGAAGCTGTCATCCAGGACCGGCTCGAATCCCGGCAGGAAGATGAGCTCGACCGTGCCGTCGAGTTCTGCCACGCCGTCAATGGAAAGGACGTCGTAATCGTCGCCGGCCTCGTAGCCGCCTATCTCGAGTCGGATTTGGCTCGTGCCGGTCTGGAGGAAGTCGCCGACGTAGCTCATGACACCCGGAGAGTCTCCCGGCTCCACGACACCCTTCATGGACGCCATTCCATCGGCCGTGTCGAACGTCCCCGAACCTCTGAGCAACGCGTTCTCGCGGTGGTCGAAGTAGCCGTCGTTGTCGACTGTAGCGTTCCCCGAGAGGCTAATTCGTCCTCTGTTCACGAAGTTCGCGCCAAACTGGTTCGTCACGGTGCCGCGCGCGTCGAAGTCGCCACCCGGCTCGATCTCGACGTTCCCGGCGCTCGTGAACTGCGCTCCCTCCCGCACCTCGAGAAGCCCACCTACGTCGAACTCACCGGACGAGCTCACGTCGGTGTTCACGCCGGCGCGGAAGAGCGCGCCGGGCGCCAGGTCGATCGTTCCTGAGTTCATGAACGTGCCCGAGCCCGCCCTCGCCTCGCCGCCCAGGTAGTGTTTGCTGACCATCGTGCCCTGGCCGGCGTAAATATTCAGACGGTCGAGATTGTCGAACTCTCCGCCGATGTCGAGCGTCCCGGACTCGGCATCGACGAGGCCGTCGTCTCCCCTCCCCACGTTCTCGTTGGTGAACGAAAGGAGTATCGTGCTCCAGTCGGTTCCGGTCGATATGAAGTAGCCTCTGTTTCTGAAGTCGCCCGTGCCCGTGAGGTCGGCGTCCTCGAGAACGAACTCGCCGCCGTTCTCGTTGTAGAACGTTGCCCCCGTACCGACCGCTATCTCTCCTCGGTTGTTGACCGTGCCGGAGGAGCTGAGCGTCGTGTTGGCTAGACCGATGAGAGCGCCGCCGTCGGCAATGTCCACGACGCCGGAGTTCAGGAACGTCCCCGAACCCGCTCTCGCCTCACCTCTCAGGTAGTGCTTGCTGACCATCGTGCCCTGGCCGGCATAGATGTTCAGACGGCCGAGGTTGTCTAACTCGCCTCCCATGTCTAGCGTTCCGGCCTCCGCGTCCATGAGGCCGTCATCGCCTCTGGGACCACCGTACACATCGTTCGTGAAGTCGACGAAGACGTAGCTTCGGCCGGGACCCGTCTTCTGAAAGTAGCCCCGGTTCAGGAACGAGCCGCTGCCGGTGATGTAGCCGTCGTCGAGCTGGAACGTGGCGCCCAGTTCGTTCACGATCTGCGATCCGCGGCCGCCGTCGGGCGCGTTCAGCATGGCGCCGTCACGAACGATGATCGTTTCGTTGTTCGTGAGCGTCGTCGTGACCGTGAGCGCGGCGTACTGGATGTCGAGGACAATCTCGCCGACGATCGCCGCGAGGGTCAGCGAGTTCACCGTCTGATAGGAGCTCACGTAGACAGTGTCTGGGAGACCGATCCAGGGGTGGTCGTCGGGACCCGGCAGCTCATCAAACTCCCAGTTGTACGGGTCTTCCCACGTCTCTCCGTCCCCGCCTGCGTCCCAGTAGACCAGGCCGGCGCACCCGAGGCCGTAGGCGCCCATCTGTCCGCAGACCGGCTGGTTCTCCTCGGTGCACGGCGAGGTAGAGCTAAGCGCAAGGGGCTGACTCGGTTCCAGGCCCCCGCAGAAGAGCGGGTCGACCGAGATGTTCCCGTTGATGCCGTTCTGGCCGGCGATGCAGCCCACGTAGTCGCCGTTGAAGTTGCCGTACACGTCGGAGCACTCGAGTGTGATGGCGCCCGTGCCCGCGCAGTACGCCGCCTGCGAGTCAAAGCCGAACGCGATGATCGAGTTCCTGACCGTGCACACGGCCGCGGCCCTGAACATGTCGCTCACGCACGCGATGGCAGAGCCGCCGTTGGAGGTGTTATGGTCGAATGTGCACGCATCGAACACGGCGCTCACGCCGTCGCCGAAGCGGATGGCTCCGCCATCGTAGCCGGCGGTGTTGGCATCGAACACGCACCGCGTGAAGGTCGGGTTCGCACTGAGCCCCGATACGGCCCCTCCGTCGCCCATCGATATGCAGTGGTCGAAGACGCAATCCGTGAAGGAGGGCGAGGAACCGTTCTCCATGTGAACACCGCCGCCCCCGGTCGTAGACTGAAGATCTCTGAAAATGCAGTTTTCGACAGTGACGTCGGAGTGACTGAGGAACATGCCCACGCCAGGATCACTCACGAGCTGCGAGCCCAGAAGAGTGAAGCCACGCACCACCGTGTCGCTGCCGTTGCCGCTCGAGTAGAAGACCTTGATCGCGGAACTCGGAGCGATCGTCACGCAATCAGGTTCACCCGTCTCG
>JAUWRQ010000224.1 GCA_030610515.1 Candidatus Eiseniibacteriota bacterium
CCTGTCCACGGACTCCCGTATCGCATCCTCGTGGAAGCTGTTGACGAACGCGAACCCCAGCCCGCGGTTGCGGAACACGCGTATCCCCAACCCGTCGCTCGTCGTGCTCTTCGCGATCTGGATGTCGTTCTTCTGAAGCTGGACGTTCACGGTCTCACCCGAGACGGCAAACGCCTCGGCCTCGTCGGCTCCGGAGCGCAGCGCGGCCTGAACCGTTCGGTCGCAGATGGTCAGGAGTTCGTCCATGAATGCCTCCCGCAAAGTCGAAAGCCCCGTGGTTCCTGTCGGGCGCCTGCGAAGTCGGGCGTCGGTCCCGACGCCCCCTCGGAGCGTCGAATCCCTAGCGTCCACCCACCACGACGTTGCAGCGCACGTGCGACCCGCCGCCGTCCACCTTGGCTGGCTGGCCCTTGCCGCAGTGACCACTGCCCAACGCCCATTCGAAGTCCTTGCCCACCATGTCGACGCTCTTCAGAACCTCGAACGCGTCTCCCGAGATGGACGCGCCGCGCAGCAGCCGTCCCAACTTCCCGCCCTTGATCTCGTAGGCCTCCTGGACCCCGAACATGAACTCGGCGTTCGCGTCGGCCTGCCCGCTCCCGGCCCCGGCGAGGAAGAGACCCTCGTCGATGCTTGCGATCATCTCTTCGAGCTCCGACTCCCCGGGCTCGATGCACGTGTTGCGCATCCGGATCAGGGGCTCGTCATCATGGAGCCAAGCCCGCGCGTTCCCTGTCGGGGCGACGCCGAAGAGCGCGGCCGTCTCCCGGTCGTGGAGATACGACCGGAGGATTCCCCGCTCGATGACGACGGTCTTGCCCGCCGGGACGCCCTCGTCGTCCACGAGCACGACGCCTCCCGCAGAGGGCAGGCCGAGGTAGGCCGTCCCGCTGTCGACGAGCGTGACGAGATCGCTCGCCACTTGTTCGCCGAGTTTCCCGCTTACGGCCGAGCCTGACAGCACGAAGTCCGCCTCGACCGTGTGTCCAACAGCCTCGTGCGCGAGAAGCCCCACGAGCTCCGGATTGAGGACGACGGTTGCCATGCCGCCGGGGGCGTAGGGAGCCGACAGGAGATCGACCGCCGTCTTCCCCGCGTGCTCCGCAACTCTCTCGGGCGTCCAGACGGCAAACAGCTCAGACCATCCTCCGGTCACTCCGTTGCCCTTCCAGCCGACGGTCATGTCGCCGTCCTTCTCCGCCACGGCGCTCCCGACGAACTCGAGCTTCGAATCTGCGAGGTGCGCGTCCGCCCCGTCGGTGGAGACGATCCACTTCTCGTCCAGGATCTCCGTGTAGCGGCACATGGCGGAACGGATGAGCGGAGACGACTCCCGCATCCGCTCCTCCGTGTCGACCGCGAGGGCTACCTTTTCCTCGGTCGAGCGGGCCTCCACACCCGAGGAGTCGCCGATCCTGAAGTCGCCGACCGCCAGCTCGCAGTCCGCGAGCTTCTCCACCTTCGTCGCCTTTCCGCCCGCGGACTTCTCGGCGGACGCGGTCGCGTCTCTCACCGCCGCGGAGATGCCGTCCCGATCAAGCCTCGCCGTACTCGAGAAGCCCCAGGTCCCGTCCACCAGCACGCGAACGCCCACTCCTTTGACCTGCCGAGAAGCCGCGGATTCGACGACGCCCTTCCTCACGGTCACCTGAAGCGAGCGTCTGTCGTGCAGGCGGAGCTCGACCCAGTGCTTCGAGTCCGCGATGATTCCTCTGAGTATGTCGCGCATGCGTGTTCTCTCCGGTCGAATCGCCAAGGACGAGCGCGGGACGTCAGTGTCCCGATCCTGACGGAAGGCCCGTCTTCAGGTACGGCACGTAGAGCGAACCCGTGAGCGGCGGCAGCGTCACGGTGAAGTTGACCCCGTCGCTCGTGGGATGCACGGGTACCATCGAACCGTCGAGCAGGTCGTTCATGTGCTCGAACGTCCGTTCGGACTCCCCTATCCTCCCACTGTAGATGTCCGGGCCCATGGGCACCGTGATCACCGCTTCCTCCAGTCCCGCGTTCATCACGACCACGATCTCCCCCATGTCACCGCGACGTCTGTACGAGTGGACGTGATCCCTGGCCACGAGCGTCTCGAAATCACCGTACACGAGCACCGGGAATCGCTTGCGAAGCGCCGCGAGCTCGGAGAATCGGTTCTGAACCCTGGCCTTGTCTCCATCGAACCGCCAGTCCCAGTCGAACGGTCTCCTGCAGTCCGGATCGTGCACGCCTTCCATCGCGATCTCGTCTCCGTAGTAGATCGTCGGGGCGCCGACGTAGGTCATGGAAAAGAGCGCCGACAGCATGAGTCTCCTCACGTCGCCGCCCGCGGTCGTCAGGAAGCGCTCCGTGTCGTGGCTGCCGATGAGGTTCATCTGCGCGAGGACACCTTCCTCCGGGTAGATGAACCTCCCGGGCGCGAGCGCGAGGTCGAACTGCCGGGCCGTGATCTCGCCTCTACAGATGAACTTCAGGACGGGATCACGGAAGTACTTGTAGTTCATGACTGCGTCGAAGTACTTCCCGTTCACCCAGTCGGGCGAGGCGCCCCACAGTTCACCCAAGATGTATGCGTCCGGCTTCGCCTCGCGGACCCGCTTCCTGAAGAGCTCCCAGAACCAGAACGGAACCTCCCCCGCCACGTCGAGTCGGTACCCGTCCACGCCGATGTCCACGAGCCAGAACTCGGCAACGTCGAGAAGGTGGTCCACGAGAGGCTCGTTGGGCGCGGCGTCCTCGATGTCCTTCACGGACTGCTCGTCCGCGTTGGCCCGTGAGAGGTCGAAGTTCAGGTTGGGCATCTGCCCGAAACCCCACCAGCAGTCGTAGTAGTCGAGCGGGTCGGCGGGAGTGCTCTCAACTCCACCCGGAATGGGCCAGTCCTTCCACTCGTACCAGTCCCAGTACGCAGAGTCGGGGCCCTTCTCCCGAGCGTCCACGAACGCCCAGTGCGTATGGCCGCTGTGGTTGATGGCGAGGTCGATGACGACCCTCATGTCGTACGTGTGACACTCCTCAACGAACGTCTTGAACTCCTCGTTCGTTCCGAAGTGGGGGTCGACCTCCATGTAGCTGGTGGCGTCGTACTTGTGGTTGCTCTTCGATTCGAATATCGGGTTGAAGTAGATGATCGTCACGCCAAGGTCGTGGAGGTATGCGAGGTTGCTCCGGACACCCTCGATGTCGCCGCCGTAGAACGAGTTCCAGTCGGGCTTCCCGTCCGTCTTGTACGGGCTCTTCTCAAGTCCCGCGAAGTCCTTCCAGTCCTCGACGAGGTGGAAGTACTCCCCGTTGGTCTTTCCCGACGGGGGCAGTTCGCGAACGCCATCGTAGTACCACTCGGAGAAGTCCGGGTCGTTCGCCTTGTTCCCGTTGGCGAACCGTTCGGGGAAGATCTGATAGATGATGCCTTCCTTGACCCAGTCGGGGGTCGAGAACAGCGAAAGGGACGGGACGTCGAAATCGAACCAGCCCGCGGCGCGCTCATCGGCGGCGACGCCCAGGCTCCCGAACAAAACTGACTGGGCGCCGTCGATGACGCGGAACACGTAGGAGGCGGCGTCGCCGACGAGCGTTTCCTCCACGGTGACCTCGAAGTAGTCGTGGGTC
>JAUWRQ010000148.1 GCA_030610515.1 Candidatus Eiseniibacteriota bacterium
AACACCGACGCTCACGGGTGCGTCCTCAGGGACGACGTGCCGGAGCTCCTCGATCGTATCATCGCCGCGGACGCGATCGTCTACGCGGCGCCGCTCTACATGTGGGGCGTCGCGAGCGACCTGCGCGCTCTCATGGAGCGGCATCTGAGCCTCGTCAAGGGCTACACGACCCCAGACTACAAGTCCCTGGTCGATGGGAAAAAGACGGCACTCCTGGTAGCCTGCGGGGGACCCATCGAGGGCAACGCCGACCTCGCCCTGGACGCCTTCGACAGGTTCACCTCCTACGCCAAGCTGAACGTGACCGGCAAGTACGTGCAGCCCCACTGCACCGAGTCGAGTGCGCTTGGTGCCGAGGCCGAGGCGCTTGCCGAGCACATGGCCAAGGACATGACTGGGTAGTCACGGTCCGGTGCGGCCCCTTCTACGGCGCCGGCGGACCAACGCAGGAATCACCCAAAGGGCACCCAGCCAGGGAGTTAGCCGCCTCGGGCCGGGGCCCCCGACAGTTCTGCTTGACACCGTGGGCGGCAGAGGCTAAACTCCTCGTTGAGCGGAGGCAGCCACGTCGGTATGGCGACATGACCGAAGACTCTGAAAGGGGACTTGGCGCGCGAGCCGGTTCCTCTTTTTGTGTCTAGCATCATGGGCGTCGCCGGAGCAGAACGAGAGCACTGGTAATCGGCATGGCGTGACCCGCAGGGACCGAATACGGTCCCGGGGGAGCAGTAGTCGGAAGGCACGGCGTAGCCGGCCTCCGACATTAGCAGTGTCGGCAATGAACGGATGATCCGTTCGCCGGCGGAACGAGAGGGGTTGTAGCAGTGAGCACGACCGGAAGAGTAAAGTGGTTCAACGACGCCAAGGGCTTCGGTTTCATTACGCCCGACGACGGCTCGAAGGATGTGTTCGTTCACTTCTCCGCCATCCAGACCGGTGGCGATTTCAAGACGCTCGGTGAGGGCGACCACGTGCAGTTCGAAGTCGTGCAGGGCGAGAAGGGCCCGGCGGCGGAGAACGTGGTCAAGATCGAGGAGTAGCGGCGCTTCCACTCGCGATACGAAGCCATGCTCACAAGGCCATCCCGGGAGACCGGGGTGGCCTTGTTTTTTCTCGTGAGGTGTGGCATGGCATGATGAGAGCACGCTGCCGCCGGCGACCGGAATCTCAGGGGAGAGGACCACGGGTCAGCGCAGCAGCACGAGCTTGGCCGTAGATTGTCCCGCATCGCAGGAGAGCCGTGCGAAGTAGACGCCGGAGGCCACCGGGCTTCCGGCACTGTCGCGTCCGGGCCACACGATGTCGGTCTCACCCGTGGCCGACTCGCGCTCCACGAGAGTCGCCACCTTGCGGCCGGCGAGATCGAAGATCGCAAGCTCGACGTGAGCGCTCCCAGGCGGGACGGAGAACGTGATGGTCGTAGCGCCGCGAAGGGGATTCGGGGCGAGCGAGAGTGAGAGCCCGGGGCCGTCATCCGGGATGTGAGACCCGCCTCCGCACGGACACCCGATTCCCCACGCGCCGATGTCCGCGCCACCCTGTCCCGCGCCGAGACACGGAGAGCAGTCCTCAAGCGTCAAGATGCCTTCCGGCGAGGAACAGAGCAGAGGGTCCTCGAAGATGTTGTCTTCGGCGTTCCCGCACGGTTCGTCCCCGCCCTCGTTCCCGTAGATGCAGCAGTGACTGATTGTGAAGACGCTCGTGCCCGGGCAGTAGAAGGCCGCGCCCTCGGTCGAGTGCGCGACGACGCAATTCAGGAACGTCGGGGTCGCGTTGTATCCGTAGGCGGCTCCGCCCTGCGAGGCGGCGTTGTACGCGAGCGTGCAGTTGCGGAAAACGGGGGAGGAGTAGCAGAAGAAGACCCCTCCACCGTACGTCGGGGCGGTATTGCCCGCGAACGTGCAGCCTACGATCGTCCCGCCGTTGTAGAGAATGCGCAGGCCACCGCCGCCGTTCGTTGCCGCGTTGTCGACGAACCGCGTGTTCCTGACGGTGGAGATCGAGTTCCTCGCGAACATGCCCGCACCGTCATCCGCCGTGTTGTCACGGAAGAGACAGTCCTCGACGATGATCTCTGACTGCTCGACGTAGACGGCGCCACCGAGGCCTCCGTTTCCCGCGGTGCCTGCAGCGTTCCCAATGAAGCGACACTCCGAGAGCTTGGGCGACGACCCGTAGCAGTAGACAGCACCTCCCGACGTTTCCTCGTAGCCGTCGAGAATCGTGAAGCCGCTCACGACCGACGTCGTGTCCTCGCCCGACGTGAATGAGAACGCGCGGGTTCCTCCCTGGCAGTCGATGGCGGTGGCTCCGGCTCCGGACTCCGACGTGAGCGTGAGGCTCTTGCCGGCGAAGTCGAGATTCGTGTTGAGGGCTCCCGAGTACGTCCCGGGCGCAACGAGGACCGTGTCTCCGGGCGACGCTGCCGACAGTCCCGCGTGGATGGAGGCGTAGTGGCCGGCGGGTCCCACCGTCACCGTGGCGGCCGCCGCCGGCGGGGTACTCAGCGCGAGAGGGGCGAGCAGGACCAGGCAGATCGTCTTCACAGTGGTCTCCGGGGTCGTGAGGATTCTCCTCTGGGGCGACCCTCCAGCGTCAAGAGCGTCCTCTTTAGGAACGGCTCCTGCGTTGTGAGGAGAGGGCGGTCTCTGCTGACCGCGTCTCGCTCAGGATATCCCCGTTTCTGCGGTGCGTCAAGAAGTAGCATTGCGGATGCCGTCCACGGAGTTGTCGTTTTGTCGGTCTATTCAGAGAGAGCTGTGCGACTCTATTACCGGCTGTGTAGTTCACGCATCCGAGCATCTTCCAGCGAGCGCGGGTCTTACGGGAGTGAGTGTCTGACCGCTATTCGGCGTTGGCACACTCAATGCACAACTTGAGGCTAAGTTCCGCTGTGATCAGGAGGTGGACCGTGAATCGGACCGCGATCATAGCGACCTCGGCTGTACTCCTCTTCGCCATTCCTGGGCATGCTGCCCGCGAGGGCAGCATCACGGGGGATCTCAACCCCGGAGTCCGCGCCAGCTTCAAGCATAGAATCATAGTCGAACAGGAAACGTGGCCCTCGGCTCTCATGGAGACTCGCGAGGGCCGTGTCGCTTTGGAGCTCGAGGAACGGGGCGGCTTCCGGCTGCACGTTCGGGTGCGAGAGACGCCTGGTGACTACGTGGTCTGCATCATCTACGTCGAGGGCGACGGGCGGGTTGCCCTCGACGGGTCATCGAGCTTCGTCTTCCACTACGATGACAGGTCCGTGCAGAGCGGGGAGATCCTGCTTACGGACTCGATCGAAGAGCGGAGCGTGTGGAGCACACGCGAGGACACCATCGTTCTCACGAACAACTCCAGCATGTACGCGAAGGTACGAAGCGGCGGGTATCTGACCGTCGTTCGATTTCCACGGGATTCGCTTCCGGGAGGAGGAGGCTGGGTCCCGAGCTCGTTCGAGCTGAGAGGAGGTAAGTGCGATGCGTTCGCTCAAAGGTAGGCTGCTCCTTACAGTGGGGCTCATTCTGACGTCCCCGATGGGGGCCCTGGCCGCGGACCCGGAAGCCCAGGACACGATGTGGAACTGGGTGGTTCGCTTCTTGAGCTGGGACGCCGGCGGATGGCATATCTTCTAACGAAGCTGCGGAAACACCATAGGTAACGACGTGCCTGGCCGGGAAGCCCTGGAGCGGGCTGGATTCGGCCGGGCGGACATGGCACAAGCAACTTGAGCACGAGGTCACACGTGTGATGTGGCCCCGTGCTTTTTTCGTGCTCCGAGCTGCCTTCTTCTGCAACGTGACGGTGGTCTGGCCCGTCTCTTGCTTTATGGCCCGTCCGATAGTTTGGCCACATGAACAGGGGAGGGGGACCCCTCAGGCTTCATCCGGAGGGGACCGTCTCCTCGAACTACAGCCGGGCCCGACCGCGCATGCGCCGGCGGGGAACTGCAGATCAAGAGGGAGGTAACATGAACCGCTTCGTCACGATTGTACTGGGTTGTCTCTGCGTCGTGGGCACATCCGCCGCCGCGGCGCCCGCGGCCATGACGACTCCGTGGGTGATCTCAGGCTCGGGGGGGCAGATGCTCGGCGGCGGGGCGTCAGGAAGCCTCGACGACATCGCCGGGCCCTGTGCAGCGAGCCGGATGTCGACCCGCGGTCTCTCCTTTCTCAGGGCTTCATCCCATCCGACCTGGGTCCTGGACGTGATGCTCGATCTGGTGCCGTGGACACTCGGCGGCAGCATCGATCTGCCGGCCGCCGTCACTGCCAACCCGGTGAGATGGGTGTCGGGGGGCGGCGGAGCGTTCACCGCCGGGGTGGCTCAGTCCGTCGGGTCGGCGGTCATCGGGTCGGTCGATGATTACTCGGACCTCTGGTCCGATGCGCGTGGCGCCGATGGGGGAGTGCGCAAGGTCGCGCGCGAGGACGGCTCGAATGACGACCTGGCCGATCTCGATTTCGCTGAGGGCGGGCGCCTGAGGGAGCACGACAGGGGAGATCTTCCGGTGCAGGAGCCGCATGAGGACCGCGCGGGCGATCGCTACTACGATCTGCGATGACGGCTCGTGACCGGAGACCGAGGCAGGGCAGGCAGGCGGCGAACACCGATGTCAGCTGGGCCCCGGCACCGATCATCCGAGCCAGGACGCACGAATCCGGGACCCAACGCGGGCCCCGGATTCGCTTTGAGGGAGGGGCGAAGCGGTCCGGCTAGACGGACGTTCGTCCTG
>JAUWRQ010000168.1 GCA_030610515.1 Candidatus Eiseniibacteriota bacterium
CGCCCGGCGCGCTCTGGGGACCGGCGCTCGGCTCGGGTCCACCCGCCTGCGCGGCGCCCTGCGCACCCGCGTACATCTTCTCCGCGAGCTTGTACGAAGCCTGCTGCAGCGCTTCCATGTCGCGCTTGATGGCGTCCGCGTCTCCGGACTTCAGGGTCTCCTTGAGCGTCTCCATCGCGGCGTCGATCTGAGAGCGGTCGTCGGCGTCCAACGTGTCGCCGTGCTCGCGGAGCGTCTTCTCGGTCGTATAGATGAGAGCGTCGGCCTGGTTCCTGAGCTCGATCTCCTTCCGACGCGACTCGTCCTCCACCGCGTGCTCCTCGGCGTCCTTGACCATGGAGTCGACCTCGCTCTCAGAGAGCCCGCTCGACACCTCGATCCGGATCTGCTGCTCCTTGCCGGTGCCGAGGTCCTTCGCCTTCACGTGCACGATGCCGTTCTCGTCGATGTCGAACGAGACCTCGATCTGCGGCATCCCGCGAGGCGCCGGAGGTATACCCACGAGGTCAAACCGGCCGAGCGTCCTGTTCTGCGCCACCATCGGACGCTCACCCTGCAGCACGTGGATCGACACCGCCGGCTGGCTGTCGGACGCGGTCGAGAAGATCTGCTGCTCGTGGGCCGGGATGGTCGTGTTCCGCGAGATGAGCGGGGTGAACACGCCACCCAGCGTCTCGATTCCGAGCGAGAGCGGCGTTACGTCGAGAAGCAGCACGTCCTTGACGCC
Organism: Candidatus Eiseniibacteriota bacterium; assembly: GCA_030610515.1. Classification (GTDB taxonomy): domain Bacteria; phylum Joyebacterota; class Joyebacteria; order Joyebacterales; family Joyebacteraceae; genus WJLY01. The sequence continues at coordinate 728 of JAUWRQ010000168.1, forward strand.
CGCCTCTCCCGCGAGGATGGCGCCCTGGATGGCCGCGCCGACCGCGACGACCTCGTCGGGATTGACGCCCTTGTGCGGCTCACGACCGAAGAGTCCTTTCACCTTCTCCTGGGCCGCGGGCATCCTCGTTGTTCCACCGACCAGAACGACCTCGTCGATGTCCGAGGGAGAGAGCTTCGAATCGGCGAGCGCCTTCTTGCACGGTCCGACGGTCCGCTCGACCAGGTCGTCCACGAGAGACTCGAGCTTCGCCCTCGTGAGCGTCATCGTGAGGTGTTTCGGACCCGATGAATCGGCCGTCACGAACGGAAGATTGATGTCGGTCTCAAGCGTCGTCGAGAGCTCGACCTTCGCCTTCTCAGCAGCCTCCTTGAGACGCTGAAGGGCCATCGAATCGGAGCGCAGGTCTATCCCGTTCTCGCGGTTGAACTCGTCGGCGATCCAGTCGATCACGCGCTGGTCGAGATTGTCGCCGCCCAAGTGCGTGTCGCCGTTCGTGGCGAGCACGCGGATCGTCTGCTCGCCATCTTCAGACGCGACCTCCAATATGGAGATGTCGAACGTCCCGCCGCCGAAATCGAAGACGGCGATTTGCTCCTGTCCCTTCTTGTCGAGCCCGTAGGCCAGCGACGCCGCCGTCGGCTCGTTGATAATGCGGAGCACCTCGAGTCCCGCAATGCGTCCGGCGTCCTTCGTCGCCTGGCGCTGTGAGTCGTTGAAGTAGGCGGGCACGGTGATGACGGCCCTGTCGACCTTCTCGCCAAGGTGCTGCTCCGCGGTGTGCTTCATCGCCTGGAGGATCATGGCCGAGATCTCCGGCGGAGCGTACTGGTTGCCCCTCGCCTCGATGCGGACGTCGTCCTTCTGGTCCTTGGACACCTTGTACGGCACAAGCCCGATCTCCTCGGTCACCTCCTCATACCGCCGCCCCATGAAGCGCTTGATCGAGAAGATCGTGTTCTCGGGGTTGGTCACCGCCTGCCGCTTGGCGGGCTGGCCGACGAGCCTCTCCCCCGTCTTCGTGAACGCAACGACCGACGGCGTGGTCCTCCCGCCCTCGGGGTTCGGGATCACGGTGGGCTCGCCGCCCTCCATGACCGCCACGCACGAGTTCGTGGTTCCAAGATCGATTCCTATTACCTTGCTCATGGTGCTCCTTCCCTTCTCTCGTCCGCCCCGTCAGGATGCGGTTCGTGGACGCGTCGTTCGTTCAGCTTCGAGGCCCGTCGTCGGCGTCACTTCGCCACTATCACCCTCGAACAACGAAGCAACCTGTCACCGAGCATGTAGCCCCGTCGAACTTCCTCCACGATCTGATCGGACTCGTGGTCGTCGGACTCGACGTGTGCGACCGCCTCGTGCACCATCGGGTCGAATCCGGCTTCGCAGATGTCGATCGGCGTGACGCCGTTCTTCCAGAGAACCTCACGAAGCCGATCGAGGATGAGTTCGACGCCCGCCCGAAACGGGTCGTCCGGCGCGAGCCCGGAGTCGTCCCCACTCGCCACGGCCCGCTCGAAATCGTCGGTGACCTCGAGGAGCGAGAGGAGGATCTCCTCCCTCGCCTCCGCTGCCCAGCGGGCACGCTCCCGCTCGACCCTCTTCTTGTAGTTGTCGAGGTCGGCGAGTGCGCGCATCCACCTCGTGTTGAGCGCGCTGATGTCCTCGCGCAGCGCCTCTTCGCCGCCTGCGACTACGGGCCCCTCCGGGGTTCCGTTCTCCGCGGTCGGGGGCACGTCCCTGCCGGCGCTCGCGGCGCTCTTGTCCTTCCTGACCTTCTTGTCCTTCGCCATGTTTCGGTGATGAACTCCTGTCTTCGGGAATGAGCGAGCGACGCCTGCATGGGACGGGCCCGCCTATCGCTTGGCTCCGAACATCCCGTCGAGCGCCCGGGACAGATACTCGACCAGGCCCACCAACCTCGGGTACTTCATTCTGGTCGGACCTATGACAGCCATCCTGCCGACCCCTCCGCCGACTCGATAGGAGCCGACGACCAGGGACATCCTACGCATCCCTCTCAGCGGATTCTCTCTGCCTATCCTGATCGTCACCGCCCTGGTCGTCGATGCTCCGCCGACGACCTCGGCCAACGTCTCTTCGCTATCGAGTATGTCCCCGAGGCACGCGGCGTCGCTTGCGAACTCAGGGTGCCGGAAGATGTACCTGGCGCCCTCGTAGTGGACGCTCTGCCCCTCGCCGGGCGTCAGGAACTGCGACCGCGCGGCGAGAAGCGCACGCAGCACCTGGCGAACGGGCGGACTTGCCCGTCGCATGCGCCGTAGGAGCACCGTCTCGGCTGCCGCGACCGGCTCGCCCCTGAGCCACTCATTCAGAAGGCACGCCGCTTCTCCGAGATCGGAATTCTCGACGTCGCTCTCGAGCGCGATCGCGACCGTCCTCGTCACCCCTGAACGCATCGTCGCGGCGGCGACGGCGCGACCGGGACTCAGCGGAACGAGGTCGATGCGGTCGACTATCCCGGCAGCCCCGGGTGCCACCGACACCGCCAGCTCCTTGGCGAGGTCGCTGACGATGCGGGAGATCTCAGTGGCAACGATCTCGTGGTCGGTCCCGGAAAACCCCGAGAGCCCACCGTCGATGGCACTGCGCTCGCTCCCTGAAGGTGCCGCGGGCTTCATGAGGAAGTCCACGTAGTGGCGGTATCCCCTGTCGGTCGGGATTCGGCCGGCGGATGTGTGCGGCTGGAGTATGAACTTCCTTTCCTCGAGCGAACGAAGCACGCTGCGCACCGTGGCCGAGGAGAGCGGAATGGCGCGGTCGGACGCTATCGCGCTCGAGCTCACCGGCCTCGCGGTCCTCACGTGCGCCTCTATGAGAAGGCGGAGCACCTTCTGTTCCCTCTCGGAGAGATCTACTCCGGCCACGCGAACCTCCTGCCGTAGTCGTGGTTAGCACTCGACCACCGAGAGTGCTAAGTAGTAGTAAGATAGTGGGATGATTCACGGGTGTCAAGACGAAAACACCCCTTCGGCAGACCCGAAGGGACACTGGAGGACCGGGGCGAGGAAACGGAGAGCGCCCCTCCGGAACGCGGCCGGAGGGGCGTTCGATCGACGCTAGTGGATGATGTCGCCGAGTCTGTCGAATCGCGGGCGAAGTCGTTTCGCGTCCCACGACCAGTAGATGAGAACTGCCTTCCCCTTCATGAGGCTCTTGTCCAGAAAACCCCAAGCGCGGCTGTCCGCGCTCCAGTTGCGGTTGTCCCCCATCATGAAGAGTGAGTCCTCCGGCACCTTCACCGGACCGTAATCCGCCCAGCGAGGCGTCGGGGGCTTGAGCTTGGTGTAGCTCTCGTCCTCCGGCACCCGCTCACCGTTCCGGTAGAGCACGTTGTTGCGAAGCTCGATGATGTCGCCCTCGACCCCCACGCATCGCTTCACGTAGTTCTCCTTCTTCGCGCGGGGATCGGGGTTCGGATACTCGAAGACGATGATGTCGCCGGGCC
>JAUWRQ010000001.1 GCA_030610515.1 Candidatus Eiseniibacteriota bacterium
CCGGGCAGCGAGATCCACTACTACTTCGAGGTGGTCGACGGTATGTCGAACGTGACGGTATACCCGTCCGGCGCTCCGGACAGCTACTTCGAGATGTCGATTCTCCCGCTCCAGGCGACGACCGAGAGCCGCGGCATCCTCCTCGTCGACAAGCATGGTCGGTATCTCCCGAGTCGTGAGCGCGACTACCGCCACACTTCGGAGTACTACTACCGCGAGGCGCTCGGTATCCTCGGATACAGCTGGGAGACCTACGACGTCGAGGTCCCGTCCGGCAGCATCAAATCGGACGGACCGGACACCTGCGGCATGAAGTACTACGACACACAGATCTGGTTCGCTGCGGACTTCGACAGTTACGTCATGCTCAAGTCCGACCAGTACAACCTGATCCAGTGGCTGAATGAGGCCACCCCTGGCGAGGGAGGCGTGGAGCGTAACCTGCTTCTCACCGGCACCGACATCAGCTGGGAGCTGAAGGCGCCGGCCTCGAACATGGAGACCCTGGGCTTCCACGATACCTACCTCGCGGCCTGGTACCGGGGTGAGGTGTTCCCGCACGGAGGAGTCACCGCCGACACGACCTCCGGACTCCGCGACTACATCGACGGCGATCCGACTGGCGACTGGGTCTTCATGGACTACGACGCCAGCACCATCGATCCTCCGTACACCGATCCGAAGCCTGGCGAGTGCATCCTCGCCACGGCGTGCCCTGACCCACTCGAGTGCATAGACATCATCGATGTCCAGGCGGGTGTCGTGGGCAATCAGGTCGTGGCGGAGTACCTCTACAACGAGTGCGGCCTTACCGATCCGGCCGGCGTTGCCTTCACCGATCAGACGGTCGGGTACCAGACCATCATCTTGGGTTTCGGTATCGAACTCATGATGGACGGTTACTGCGGCGCAGGTTCGAGCAACTACGAGGGTCCGAATAGCGGCTACTACAAGACAGGTATCGCGGACAGGGTCAACCTGATGGGGAACATCATGGGTGACCTTGTGGCGAGGCAGCCCGGCTACTTCGGACTGCAGCCGGATGGGACTCCCACCGACGTCGTGGACGGTGGCACCTTCAAGAACAGCCTGTCGCATGCGTACCCGAACCCGTTCAACCCTGTGACGAAGATCGCTTACAGCGTCAAGGAAGCCGGTCAGGTGACGATTGAGGTTTACAACGTCGCCGGCAGGGTCATCCGGACGCTCCTCGACACTGAGGTTGACGCGGGCACGGATGCCTTTGTGGTGTGGGACGGCAAGAACGATCTGGGTGAGAAGTGCGCCAGTGGTGTGTACTTCTACAGGATCAACGCCCCGCGCTTCGAGTCGTCTCGCAAGATGGTCATGCTGAAGTAGAGAGTACGGCATGATCGGTCGCTGGATGGAGAGGGGGGCCGCTTCCGGTCCCCCTCTTTCTCCCCCGGCAGATGGCGACGGGGTCCTGGAGCAAAAGGGGCGGCGATCTGAGGGGCGGCATCACGGGCGATATGAACTGCATTCATATCTCTCAGTGGGCCCCCTTCTTGCTATCAAACCGATGTATGAATGGACCCGTGCCTGATCGTGGCGGGGGCGTCCCGGAAGCGGGGCGCGTTCCAGCGGGGTAGTGTGGGCAGCAGGGAAGGGCAGTGCTACCTCTTGACAAAGATTCAGAAGAGTAGTATACTCATCCTGAACGTGGGAAGGCGCAGGCTTTCCCAAGTCGGTGGACGGAACGCCCGCCGGCGTGGCAATGAGCAACCCAGGGGAGGGGTGCCTATGTCGTGAAGTGTCGCGGCTCGATCCGGCAGTGCAAGTCTGCTGTGAGATCGGTGACCGCGTCGAGTTGTTGTACGGGCCGCCCTGTGCGCGGCTCGCTGGGAAGATGGTTGTTGGTGTTTCGACCTCTCGAGGGAGGAGAGCAAGTAATGAAGAATCTGATTATCGCCGTTGCGGTACTGGCGCTGTTCGCCGGCATGGCTACGGCCCGCGGCCCGCAGGAAGCCGACCGTGTGCTGTACGACGGTCAGAAGACCCGCGGCGATGTCGTCTGGTACGACGACATGGAGACGGGCGCGCCGGGCTGGACGACTGGCGACGACAGTGCTCAGCCGATCTACTGGCACATCGACAGCTACATGGCGTACTCCGGCAATAGCTGGTGGTGTGGCGACCTCTCGATCACAGCCGACGGCGGCTACGGGAACAGCTGGACGCAGTACCTCACCAGTCCTTACATCAGCTGGGCGGGTTACTCCTATCCGGTTGTGACCTACGCCTTCCGGAATGACTCGGAGCCCGCGTACGACTTCTCGTATGTCGAGGCGGAGAGCATGGGGGCCTTCATACCGCTCAACCGCGGTTACGACGGCGTCATCCCGTGGGGCACGGCTGGCTACTACCTTGGCAACAAGGACCAGCCCGCGAAGATCCGTTTCACGTTCATCTCCGATGCTGCCTGGTCGGATGCCGACGGTCTGTACCTGTCGGTCGGTGGTGCGTTCGCGGTCGACGACGTGCTGGTGATGGACTACACGACCGGCACGACGCTCTTCTTCGACGACGCCGATGCGAACGTGAACCTGATTCCCAGCGTGCCGGGAGCTTCCGGCAACTACTGGGCGGTCATGAGCAACAACTGCAAGGCCTACAGCAACAGCCACTACTGGGGCTGCACGTTCCCCGACACGACTGCCGTTCCGGCGAACCTGAACTGCTGGGTTGCGTCGCCTCTCATCGACATCTCGAACTACGCCTGCGTGCAGGGCTGCACGCTCTACTTCGTCAATCAGATGTTCATGTCGGGTGCGTACGGCGGATCGTGGCAGGAGTGGGGCACTGCTGACGGCGGCGCAAACTGGACGCGGACGGGCTGGTGGTACGGTCACCAGTGCCAGTTCGGCAGCGGCCCGTACGGCCCGTGCGATCAGTTCCTGACCACCATGCCGCTCGTGTATCCGGGCAATCCGTATAACGGTACGCTCGTCGGCATGAAGATCGTCATGCTGACTGACGGCCTCGGGAACGGCTGCGACCAGGCGGCCTGCCCGCTCGGCTACTGCAGTTCCGGCATGAACTTCGACGATACCTGGATCGAGGTGACGGAGTGCCCGAACCCGGTCGAGGATTCGTCGTGGGGCAAGATCAAGTCGATGTATAGGTAGTACGAGAGGTCTGTTGTAGTTACACCTCTCCCCGTTGTGGAGGAGCCCGTCGCGGAAGCGGCGGGCTCTCTCTTTGTGTTGACGGTGGCTTCGTCTAGGTGGCTTCGAGCCGACGGCTTCGAGCGAGTGGTCTTGTGTCGTTGGCCACGAACCTGTGGTCTAGTGCCGGTGATCCCTCGCCGGCAGTGATCGCCTTGGTGGGAGTGCTCGGTCCCGGGGAGACCTACGTGGGGCGGACGATCTTGCTCACGGCGGTCAGGAGTTCCGGGAGTGAGTACGGCTTGGGGAGGAAGGGGAGTTGATCCTCACGTATGGCGTCGTACTGCGACCTCTCGTCGGTGTGGCCGCTGGAGAGGAGCACCGGCAGGTCGGGCCTTGTCTCCGACAGCTCCTGCACGAGCTGCACGCCGCTCCTGTCGGGCAACACCACGTCGCTGAAGACGAGGTCGAGACGCCCGTCCTCCCTGTCGATGACCTCGAGCGCGTCCCTCACGGTCCCGGCCTCGAGAACCTCGTACCCGTTCTTCCGGAGCACTCGGACGGCGAGGTCGCGAACGGTCGGCTCGTCTTCGACGACGAGGATGCGCTCTCCGTTACCTGCTGCGAGTTCGCGATTAGCGTGGGTGTCCGGCTGCGTCTCGTGGACGATGTCGGCGGCGGGCACGTACACCTCGAACCTTGAGCCCTGCCCTGGCTCGCTCTCGACGCAGATCCACCCGTGGTGCTGCTGGACGATACCGTAGACCACGGAGAGCCCGAGACCCGTCCCCTTGGCCGGGGCCTTGGTGCTGAAGAACGGCTCGAAGATCCGTGTCGCGGTGTCGCTGTCCATGCCTACGCCCGTGTCGCTCACCGACAGCCTGATGAAGGTCCCCGCCCTCGCGCCCGGGACGGACGGACGTTCTTCGTCGGTGAACTCGACGTTTTCCGTCTTGAGCGTCAGTGTGCCGCCGTGGGGCATCGCGTCACGAGCGTTGACGGCGAGGTTCATGAGCACCTGCTGCATGCCGGCCTCGTCGGCCGTGACGGGCCAGAGCTCACGTTCCAGCACGACGTTCATCGAGATGTCCTCGCCGATGAGCGGGGCCAGCATCCTGGTCAGGCCTTGCGTCGTGCTGTTCAGGTCGACGGATCCGAACGCGACGGGCTGCCTACGGCTGAACATCAGGAGCTGCCGGACCAGCTTGGCCCCCCGGTCGGCGGACGCTCGTATCTTCCCCAGGTCGTCTGCGAGAGGCTGGTCGGAGTCGACCGACATGAGAGCCAGATCGGCGAATCCCTGGATTGCCGTCAGGATGTTATTGAAATCGTGCGCGACGCCGGAGGCGAGCGTTCCGATCGCCTCCAGCTTCTGGGCCTGCAGGAGCTGCGCGTGGATCTCGTCCTTTTCCTCGACAGCGCCGGCTCTGCCGATGACGGCCGCGAACATCTCGGCGATGGTGAGGAACACCGTCTCGTCCTCGGGGCCGAGCTCCTTCGGCTCGCGAGCAGCGAGCAGGATGACGCCCAGAAGCTCACCCTTCCGCGCGATGAGAGGGTTCGATACGAGAGCGCGGATCCCGAGCTCCTTGAGTCGAGCACCGTGGGTGCGTGACACGCTGTGCTCGCCCGTGTCCGGGGCGAAGATGCTGCGGCCGGTTCTCGCCGTGAGCGCCGCCATCATCCCCGGGTCGTCGATGCTCTGGACGGTGATCTTCGAAAGCTCGTTCTCCGGCACGCCAGCCACCGCCAGCGGGTGGAGCGTTCGCTCGACGTCGTCGTAGAGCCGGACGGTTCCGAAATCGAGTCTGTAGGCGTTCAGAAGCCCGTCGAGCACGCGCGCACACAGGTCTGGTACGCCGTCGGCCCTGACGGCCGCTTCGGCGATCAACCTGAAGGCTGATCGCTCACGCTCTCTCGCCCGCTCGGCCCTGCGCTGGTCGGTGACGTCGCGCATGATCCCGTGGTAGCCGATGGTCCGGCCGTCCGGCCCGCGCCTGACGGTCGACGTGAGGAGGCAGTGGCGCACGGTTCCGTCTCTCGCTCCTAGGCGGACGGGAAAGGCGCGAACCGCTCCCGAGCGTTCTATCTCCTGCTTGAAGCGTCGCCGGTCCTCCGGGTACGCATAGAGTTCCCGAACGTCCATGTCGAGGAGGTCTTCTCTCTCGTAGCCGAAGAGCTCCGAGGCCGAGGGGCTGATGTCGATGAGCCCGCCGTCGCACGACGTTATGTACACGACGTCCTGCGAGTCCTCGAACAGCGACCTGTACATCTCCTCGCTCTTGCGGAGGGCCTCCTCCATCTCGCGCCGGCCCGTGATGTCGTGGATGAGGGCCTGGAATCCCGCGTCTTTGCCGGACGCCGACGTGCGAGCGCCGGCGCTCACGAGGCACCTGCGGAGCATTCCGTCTTTCCGGCGGGTCCAAGTCTCGAGATCGTCGACGAAGCCGCTCTCGGAGAGCGCGCTCAGAAGCGTATCGAGGGAATCGGGGTCCTGGAGGAGACGGCGGCAGTCGAGCCCCGGCATCTCCTGCCGCGAGTATCCCCAGAGTGCCAGGGCGGCCGCGTTGGCTTCGACCACGAATCCCTTGCTGTCGGCCACGATGATGGCGTCACGCGAGCCCTCGAAGAGGGCCGTGTAGCGGTGCTCGGCATCACGGCACGCGGCCTCCGCGAGTGCGAGGTCGCCGTGGAGCTGCGACTGCCCCTCACGCGCCCGCTTCTCCTGCGGCTCATCGTGCTCTCGCGGGTCCGGTTCTCTCGTTCTCATGCATTGCCCTGAGCTCAGGTGCGTCCGGAAGACCCGGCGTCACGGGTCGGCGACGCGCCCGGCACTAGGTCCGGGTTACGTGTCCTTTTGGGTTCATTGTGCACAATGTGTGCCTGAACCTGCGGGCACAGAGGAGTGCCTGGGCCTCGGGGCCGGGAGCCGGGTGCGCCTGGACCTGTGCCCCGGGAGCCAGGTGTGCAGGGCAGGCGTGGTGGAGTAGTTAGTGAGGCGACGGTCACGAAGATCGGCCCAAGGCCTTCTCTGCCCTCAAGACCCGCGTCCACTTTGCCGGAGCTCTGTTGTCGGGGACTTCCGGACCGCCGCCGAATCCTCATGAGCTCCGGCGAATCCTATGATGTGGCTCGACAGGTGCGTATAGTGTGGTGCGCGGCTTGGTCGCGCAGTTCAAGGGAGGCAGTGATGCGACGGAGCATGATGCTGGTTGCGGCGGGGCTCGTGGTTCTGAGTGGCGTGGCGCTCGTCCTGCAGTCGGACGGCGCGTCCGCTCAAGAGATGGGTGAGATGGAGATGGGCAAGATGATGGAGATGCCGTTCGGAGGGCCCGAGGACGTGAAATTCGCCGAGGGCCTCTGGAAGGCGACGCACGGCTACCAGGACTGGATGATCAGGTCCGACTACTTCAACGGCAACTCGCCGCACGGCGGCGTCAACAGGATGTACTACGACATCGTCACCGTCGACGCCACGCCGTATCATGTGATCGTGAAGGACAACTTCGGCGGCGACGGCGCCACCATCGACACGGTGGGCGAGGCTCCCGCGGACTACCTCATGGCCGTCACCGTGATGGTTCAGAGGGAGAGCGGGTACGATGCGGACAACAACGACTGGTTCTACGTGAAGTACGGCGCGGACGGCATGATCGGTCAGAACGACATGCAGATGTCACTGGCCGGACGCGTGGCCAAGGGCATGAACATGGGTTGCATAGCTTGCCACCAGAACGCTGGCGGCGGCGATTTCATCTTCACGAACGATCGAACGATGAAGTAGCATGGGTACAGGTTCGAGGAAGCGCGGGCGGCCCGCCGAACCCACAGGCTCGGCGGGCCGGTTTCGACGGAGGGTACGATGCAGCTCACCCTGGTTAAGACGATCCTGGCCTTCGTGCTCGCGGCGGCGGGACTCGCGGCGGCCGGGAGCATGCTCACACTTCTCGGACGGGCCGAGCACAGCATGCAGGCTGGAACGCTCAAGGCGGTTCACAGAACGGCCGGATACGTGTTCGCCGTGACGCTCGCCGCGCTCGCGGTCATGGGTGCCGGCATCCTCTCGGCCGCCGGCGACACCCTGCCCGTGAGGGGCGTCCTTCACTGGGTGCTCGGGAGTCTGTTGGTCCTGGTGGCAGCGCTCAAGATCGTGCTCGTCAAGTACTACAAGAAGCTCCTCAAGTTCGCTCCTGCCCTGGGACTCACCGTGCTCGTCCTGGCTCTCCTGGTTGCTGCCGTGTCCGCGGGATTCGTTCTCGTGACCGGAGAGGTCGAACGGAAGTTGTCGGGGGAGGAGATCGCTGGCGATGCGGCTCCCGAGCGTCGCGGAGACGCCGCCGCGGGTGGCGAGACGTTCCGGTCCAACTGCACAATCTGTCATCGCACGGACAGCGACGTCGGGCCCGCCGGGTTCGTGGGGCTGTTCGAGCGGGAGGCGCTCGTGTCGAGCGGGCTCCCCGTGACGCGGGAGAACATCCGCGCGCAGATCCTGAATCCGGTCGGCAGGATGCCGTCGTTCAAGGCGAGGCTGTCGGAAAGCGAGATCACGAACGTCGTGGCCTTTCTCGAGACCATCTAGTTGACCGGTTCCTTCCAGCGGGCCGTTTGCCCTTGACGCTCCCCACGTCCGATGTTAGCCTAAAGACTCGCTTGTAGTGCCGGATTCGCTCGCCTCGGGTGCATGGAAGTGTACGGAGGGAAGTATGACGGTGAGACTCAATCCCCCTGTCCGTCGAGCGGCCGCGTTTGCCGTCCTGCTCGCCTTGCTCGTTCCTTCGGTGTGTTTCGCCGAGGGCCTTTGCCCGCGGGTCAAGCACATGACACCCGGCGACAAGAGGGTGGAGGTCGGTTGGACGATGGGCGTGGACGAGCGCGACATCGCGAACTTCGGCGGATATCGCGTCTGGATTAGAGAAGTATGGCGATCGGATGGGTTCGACCTCGCTCGGGAGTTCGTGTGGGGAGAGGAAGACACCACCGCTGCCGGATACTGGTCGCTGGAGCCTTTCTACGAGGACAGTATCCGCGTCTTCATCGATCGTTCTGTGCAGAACGCATTCCCGTACGAGTTTTCGGTGACAACGTTCAAGGCCAGCAACCCCGAGTCCGTGAACTTCGAGTGCATCGAGCGGAACAAGTCTCGCATCATCCACCCGCACGAGGGCGTCAAGTCCTCGCTCGATGGGATCCAGGTGATTCCGAATCCGTATCGCGCGGGCGCCGACTGGGAGTACGGCGGTGACAAGAGGGTCTCGTTCGTGAGGCTCCCGTCCGTCGCCACCATCCGCATCTACACGGTTGCCGCCGACCTCGTCCGGACACTTCACCACGACGATCCCTACAGCGACCAGGAGGAGTGGGACCTCAAGAACTCGGACGGCGATGAGGTTGCTCCCGGCGTGTACATCTGGGCGGTTGAGGCGGAGGGAATCGGGGGCGCTGAAGGAAAGATGCTCATCATCAAGTAGTGGGGAGCGGACTGCGCTCTGAGTCCGCCTGAGATTCTCAGTTCGCATGTCCTGGGCCGCCTGATCCCAGAGACTCCCGATGCGGTGACGATGCGGGGGGCCTTGTGGTCAGGCGGCATTTCGATGCCATTCCGTGACGGGGGCCTTTCCCCCACGAACCGGAGGGCGCGAGGAGGCAGCCGTTTGGGAAAGACCATCATTGAGAAGATCATCGGAGCGCACGTCGGGCGCGACGTGTCTCCAGGTGACGTTGCGGACGTCAGAATCGACGCGCGAGTCGCCAGGGACTTCGGTGGGGCGAACGTCGTCAAGAACCTGAGGGACAACGGACTGAATATCGAGGACCCTGGGAAGACGTTCTTCACCTTCGACTGCAACCCCGGGGGTTCCGATCAGAAGTACGCGGCGAACCAGCAGACCTGCAGGACGTTCGCGAGGGATCACGGAATCGCCGTGTACGACATCGACAAGGGTATCGGAACGCATCTTGCGATCGACGAGGGCCTCGTAGGTCCTGGAGGAACGCTCATCTCCACGGACTCGCACGCGAATATCCTAGGTGCAATCGGGGCGTTCGGACAGGGAATGGGGGACCAGGACATCGCGTACGCGTGGGCGAACGGTTCCATATGGTTCAGTGTGCCCAAGTCGATGAGGATCGTGTTCTGCGGCCGGCCGGGCCCGGGAGCGACTCCGAAGGACGTGGTCCTGGCGTGCCTCCGGCACTTCCGCGCGAGCGGCCTCCTCGGCTACGCCGGGGAGTACGAGGGCGGCATCGTTGACGACCTCTCGCTCGATGCGCGCATCACGATGGCCTCGATGGCGACGGAGATGGGTGGCATCATCACCTTCTTCTCGCCGAACGAGGAGGTTCAAGCGTACTGCCGTCGAGCGGGCGCGGACGTCATCGCCGTCAAGGCCGACAGGGACGCGCAGTACGCGGCGGAGGCGGAGATCGACATCGAAGGGCTCCCGCCCCTGATCGCGCGTCCGGGGCATCCCGACGACATCGTCGAGGTGGCGGATGCCGCGGGAACCAAGGTCGACTCGGTTTTCATCGGGTCGTGTACGAACGGCCGGTACGAGGACATGAAGGCTGCCGCCGGAATCCTCCGGGGCCGCAAGGTGGCGCCGGGTGTCGTTCTCAAGATCGTTCCGTCGACCGACACGATATGGAAGCGCTGTCTGGACGAGGGGATCATGGAGACGTTCAAGCGCGCGGGGGCGCTAGTGGGGAACGCGGGATGCGCCGGTTGCGCCGCGGGCCAGATAGGCCAGAATGGACCGGGAGAGGTTACGGTGAGCACCGGGAACAGGAACTACCCCGGGAAGCAAGGGAAGGGTGAGGTGTATCTCGCGTCGCCGCACACGGCGGCAGCGACCGCCGTCGCGGGAGCCATCACGATCGCGGACGACATCCCCGACTCCCCAGCGATCTTCATGCCGTCGATGGAACCCGTGCGGGCGCCGTCCACGAGCGAGGGTTCGGCGGTGGCAGAGCGTCCTACGACGGTGCGCGGCAAGGTCTGGTTGGTCGACCTCGACAACGTCGACACCGACATGATCTACCACAACAGACATCTCGCCGTGACGGACATCGCGGAGATGGGTCAGTACACATTCGGAAACCTGGACGACTGGAAGGATTTCCCGTCCAGGGTCGAGCCGGGTGACATCGTCGTCACGGGCTCGAACTTCGGATGCGGGAGCTCCAGGCAGCAGGCCGTCGACTGTTTCTCAAGCTTGGGTGTCGCCCTCATCATCGCCAAGTCGTTCGGCGCGATCTACGAACGGAATGCTATCAACGCGGGCGTTCCCATCATGACCGCGGACCTGTCCGGCGCGGGTCTCTCCGATGGAGACGACATCGACGTCAATCTGAAGACGGGGATCGTGACGGTCGTCGGAACGGGGAAAGAGTTCCGGGGCGGGCCGTTCTCGGATGTCCAGATGGACATATACGGTAGAGGCGGGCTACTCCGGACCGGCTAGATGAGTCGGCGCGCTCGTGCCGACATGCCGCGCCAGCGGGCGATTCCGACACGGGGAAACCAAGGAGGCACTTGTGAGCCGAGTGGGCCAGGCGGGCCGTAAGGGCGACCGCGTTCGATCGGATTGCTGGATATCGGTCGAGCCCAGGGACTCGGGCGGCGTCTCCGTGACGCTGTCGAGCATCGTCGACGCGATGTACGGTGACGCCATCGAGAAGGACGTCGTGGATGGGCTGGCGACGTTGGGCGTCCCGCACGCCGCGGTCGAGGTCGTGGATTCGGGGGCGCTGCCGTTCGTCATCGCGGCGCGGTTGGAGGCGGCGGTCAGGCGTGCGATTCCGGATCTCTCGGGGGAATTGCTGCCGGACGCGTTGGAGTGGACGAAGTATGGGACGACGAGGGACAAGTTCAGGCGCTCACGGCTCTACCTTCCGGGTGACCAGGCGAAGCTCATGATCAACGCTGGTCTCCACGGCCCCGACGCGGTCATCCTCGATCTCGAAGACAGTGTCGCGCAGTCCGAGAAGGACGCGGCACGTTGTGTCGTCAGGAATGCGCTTCTCACCGTCGACTTCCACGGAGCGGAGAGGATGGTCAGGATCAACCAGGCTCCGGTCGGCCTCGACGATCTCGAGTTCGTAGTGCCGTACAACGTGCACGTGATCCTGATCCCCAAGTGCGAGGGCGCTGAGCACGTGACGGCTGTGGACGAGCGCACGAAGGCCATCCTCGAGGATCGCGGCATCGACACTCCTGTCTATCTCATGCCGATCGTGGAGAGCGCGCTAGGTTGCCTACGTGCTTACGAGATCGCGACGGCTTCCCCGAACGTCGTGGCTCTGGCCATAGGGCTCGAGGATTACACCGCGGACATCGGGACGCAGCGGACGAACGAGGGGCGCGAAAGCTTCTGGGCGCGCTCACAGGTCGTGAACGCGGCGCGGGCGGCGGGCGTTCAGCCGATCGACACCGTCTTCTCCGACGTCGCCGACTCCGAGGGACTGATGGCGAGCGTCCTCGAGGCGAAGTCCTTGGGCTTCGACGGAAAAGGCTGCATTCACCCCCGGCAGATCGAGGTGATACACCGCGGGTTCGCGCCCGCCGACGCAGAGGTCGAGAGGGCGAAGCGGATCGTCCTGGCTTTCGAGAAGGCGGAGGCGGAAGGCCTGGGTGTCGTCTCGCTCGGAAGCAAGATGATCGATCCGCCCGTGGTCAAGCGCGCGCTTCGCACGGTAGAACTCGCCACCGCGTCCGGCATCCTGGCCGAGGACTGGCGCGAGGCAGGAGGTGAAGATGCCTGACGAGAAGCTGACACGTAACGCGGCAGGCAGGATGGTGCCGACCGAGGTCAACGGCAAGGAGGTGATACCCTACAAGGGTGTCGCGACTCACCGCCCGACCGGTGTCAGGGCCGCGCCTTCGGTGGCGACGTGCATCGACTCTCCCGACAGTGGCGACAAGACGGGTCCGGACATCAAGGCGGCGCTCAAGGCGGCCGGAATCCGGGACGGGATGACCGTCTCGACGCACCACCATCTCCGGAACGGCGATTTCGTGGCGAACGCGGTCTTCGCCGCCGCGGCGGAGCTGGGTGTCAAGGACCTCATGTGGTTCCCGAGCGCTTCGTTCCCGTGCCAGGCCGGGATGATCGAGCACATGGAGAACGGGGTCATCCATCACATAGAGGGGAGCATGAACGGTCCCCTCGGCGAGCACTGCTCGTACGGGAAGATGAAGGGGGTGGGTGTCCTTCGCTCGCACGGCGGCAGGTACCGCGCCGTGCAGGACGGTGACGTCCACATCGACATCGCGGTGATCGCGGGCCCGACCGCGGACCCGTTCGGGAACGCCCACGGACTCACTGGACCGACGGCTTGCGGTCTCCTGGGGTTTGCTCTCGCCGACTCGCAGTACGCCGACAAGGTCATCGTCGTCACCGACAATCTCATCGACTTCCCGTGCATACCGTGGCAGATCCAGGGCAACTACGTCGACTTCGTGACGACGATGGAGTCCATCGGCGACTCGAGCAAGATCGTGTCGGGCACGACTCAGATCACGAAGAGCCCGGACCGCCTCAGGATTGCCGAGATGACGGCGCGTTTCGTGCGTGACACGGGCATCATGCGCGACGGGTTCTCGTTCCAGTGCGGGGCGGGTGGAACGGCACTGTCGTTCGCCATCTTCCTTATGGAGATGATGCGCGAGGCAAACGTCAAGGCACGGTTCGTCCGTGGCGGGAGCACCCAGTACCTGACGGCGATGCTCGAGGAGGGACTGACCGACTACATCTTGGACGGACAGACGTTTGATCTCGAGGGCGTGCGGTCGATGCGGGAGAACCCGAATCACGTGAACACGAGCCCGTTCACGAGCTACAACTACCACGGCAAGGGGAACTTCGCGCCGATGCTCGACTGCGTGGTGTTGGGAGCGACCGAGGTCGATGTCAACTTCAACGCCAACGTGGTGACGCACTCGGATGGGAAGCTCCTGCACGGGATCGGGGGCTGGCAGAACTGCCTCGCCTCGAAGTGCACGATCCTGCCGATCCCGTCGTTCCGGAACCGGATTCCGGTGCTGGTCGACGAGGTTACGACGCTCTGCGGACCCGGCGAGCTCATTGACGTCGTCGTGACCGAGCGGGGGCTGGCGATCAACCCGCGGCGCGAGGACCTTCTTTCGGCGGTCGCCGGGAGCGGGCTGCCCGTGAGGCCGATCGAGGAGATCAAGGCGGAGGTCGAGGCCTTCTGCGGAGGTCCACCCGCGAAGCCGGACTGCGAGGACCGCGTGGTCGCGGTGATCGAGTGGGTCGACGGGACCGTGATCGACGCCGTCCGGCAGCTCAAGGTGAAGTAGTAGCATCGAACCCATCACTGCTGGAGCGCTCGGGGTTCACCCTTACGCTCCGGCATGCGCGCGAACGCCCGCCACATCAATGTGGCGGGCGTTCGTGCTCTGCAGTCGCGTTGCGGGTGACCCCGAGCGCTCCGCGATGCGCTCAGACGGCGCTCCGTCAGTGGGGCGGGCGTCCGTGCTCTGCCGTCGCGTTACGGGTGACCCCGAGCGCTCTCGCAGCAACGAATCCGACGCGGCTACTTCGCCTTGAGTTTGCTGCAGGCAGCGCAGCTCGGATCGCGGTCCACGGCGACGACGTCGAAGCGTGGCTCGGCGCCGTCCATGACCAGAAGCTTCCCGGCGAAAACGTTCCCGATCCCCGTCAGGTACTTGAGGGCCTCCATGGCCTGGAGCGCTCCGAGCGTGCCGGGTGTGCAGCCCGGGATGGCAGGCTCCACCGGAGGGGGCGTGCGAGTGACGAAGCACTCGAGGCAAGGCGTCTCTGGGGGCTTCAGGAACGAGAGGTACCCGGTCCAGTCGGCGGCGGCCGCGTAGACCATCGGAACTCGCGCGGCGATGCAGGCGCGGTTCAGGGCGAATCTGGTCTCCAGGTTGTCGAGGCAGTCGAGCACGATGTCCGCGCCGGCGATGAGCTCGGGCGCCGTCGCGTGGTCGATCTCGGTCACGAGTGCGCTCACCTCTATCGACGGATTGAGGGCCGCCAGGCGGTCCCGGGCGAGTTCGGCTTTGGGGCGTCCGACGTCGCGCGGCGTGTAGAGGAACTGGCGGTTGAGGTTCGAACGTTCCACGGCGTCGGCGTCGCAGACGTCCATTCGCCCGACCCCGGCCGTAGCTAGGTAGACGCCGGCGGCGCAACCGAGACCGCCGACGCCCGCCAGGAAGACGCGCGCTCCGGCCAGCCGCTCCTGCCCCTTCTGCCCCCAGCCAGGCATCGATAGCTGGCGCGCGTATCGCTCGAGCTCGTCCTTGGATGGCTTCAATGCGATGTCTGCATGTGTGGCGACGTTGGCGAGTCGACCGTAAGACGTTTGGATCTCCCAACGGAAGGCGTCGCCCGCATGAGGTGGGTGTTCATCCGCCGGAGACCGGAGGCTGGAGAGTGATCGTCTCGCCATCCGACGGCTTGTAGTCGAGCCGTCGGAGCATGCCGTCGGTGAACGCGAACGCGACGAACGCCAGCGGGATGCCGAGCGTGGTGAGTATCTCCTTGAGCGTGAGGTCTCCGTCGACCTCTACGCGTCGCGTGTATTCGTCTACGTCGGGCTTAAGCTGGTCCCTGAGCTTCCCGCCCGAGCGGAGGTAGATGGTCACTGCTTCCTCGTTTCGTGCGCCGGCGAACGAAACGACGCTATCCGGTTACATCGCGTTCGGCTTGAGCTTCTCGCCGCGCACCGCAGGTACTCCGTCCTCGAACGGTTCGCCGAGAAGTCCAAGCTTCTCGAGGTTGTCCGCGACTTGCGGGAGCCCGAGAATCTCCAGGACCTCGCGGGTCGGGTGTCCCTTCTTGTCCCAGCCGCGGTTCTGGTAGTAGTCGTCGAGCATGTACTCGAAGTTCTCGCGTCCGACGGTATGGCCCTCCGCGGGGCCGTCGGGAATCTTCTCCTCGAGGTGCCTCGTTGGGGCCACGTCGAACTGCCGGCCGGGGCCGCCGTTGCGTTCGAGGTAGTGCGCGCGGGTGAGGTTCCAGATCTTCTCCGAGACGAGCATGCATTCTTCGAGGGTGACGTCCCATCCGGTGAGCTGGCGGATCGTGTCGACGTGCTCCTCCGGTGTGATGTCGAGCTCGCCCCAGAAGAGGCGGCAGCAGCACCACGTGTCGAAGAGCGGGCGGATGTGTTGAAGATAGATGACGACGGGCGCTTTCCCAACAGGAGTGTCCTGTCCGATCTGGATATCGGCGGTGATGGCCCAGCTCCGGTTGTGGTGCGCACCGATGTCCGACGTGCAGTAAGAGAGGAGCTGTGCCGAGTACCAGCGCGTGTCGTAACCCGAGAATTCCATGCCCTTGGCCTGTGACGCGAACGCGAGCGTTCCCCGCCCCAGACGCTCGGCAGCGCCCTTCGTCCCGTACGAGAGCGTCTCACCGATGCCGCGCCGGTCGGCAATCATCCTTATCACGTTCTCGAAGTCGTCGATCTCGCCCCACCTGAGTTCGTGCCCCTCGAGATCGTCCTTCGTGATGATGCCCTTTTCGTAGCACTCCATCGCGAACCCGATCGTGTTGCCCGAACTCATCGTGTCCAACCCCAAATTGTCACACAGCCAGTTCGCGTAGGCGACGTGATGGATGTCCTTCATCCCGCAGCTGCCGCCGCAGAGAGCGATCGTTTCGTACTCCGGGCCCTCGACGTAGGCGTCGGGCTTGCCGGGGATCTTGGCGACCGAGTACTTGCCGCAGTTCATCCAGCACCCAAAGCACGCCTTGTGCGTGACGAGAATCTCGTCGTGCAGCCTCTCGCCGCTGATGGCCTCCCAGTGCTCGTGATACGTCGTCTGGAAGTTCCTCGTCGGGAAGCAGCCGTGCTCGTTCGCCCAGCCGACGAACAAGGCGGTCCCGTATTTCTGCCACGGTTCCATGAGTGGATGAGATTTCGTGCGCTGGATGATGTCGTAGGTGGCCTTCGTCATTGCCTGGAGATCGTGGACGGGCAGCGACTTCGTTCCGCGGACCGCGATGGCTTTGAGCCTCTTCGACCCCATGACCGCGCCGACGCCGCAGCGGCCTGCCTGTCGTCCGAAGTCGTGCGTGATGCAGGAGTACACGACACCGTTCTCGCCCGCGGGTCCGATCGTCGCGATCTGGAAGTCCTTGCCGAGGTCGTCTTTCATCCTCTTCTCGAGGTCGAGGGACCCCATGCCCCAGTAGTCGCCGGCCGGGCGTAGCTCGACCGTGTCGTCATCCATGTACAGATAGACGGGTTCGGGGGAGATCCTCTCGAAGACGACCATGTCATATCCCGCGTACTTGACCTCGGCGCCCAGCATGCCGCCCATGTTCGAGTCGGCGTGGCCGTTGGTGGCGGGGGAGATGCAGCCGAAGCCGATCTTCGAACCGCAGGGTGCGAAGGAGCCTGTCATCACGCCCGG